>NZ_JACSQZ010000069.1 GCF_014836325.1 Clostridium gallinarum | reverse complement strand
ATCTAATAGATTCAAATAATAAATTATAATTGGACAAATCCTTTGTTCTTATAAAAGAAAAATCTTTTAAAAATTCTTTAAAAAAAGAAATTTGGTTTAAAGAATAAGTTTTATAATTGTTTTTGAATTCAATAATATGCCAATTCAAATAATTTTCTAAATATTTAGTAGCTACACCTCTAAATCTCATAAGCCATCTTTTTATTTTTAATGAAAAACTATGAATAAATAAACATTTATAAGGTAGAGTTGAGTTTAAATTTTTGATATCATTTATATGATTTTTATTAAAAAAATTATTATCAGTATCTATTTTGTTGGCTATTTTTAAAATAATATCTTCTTTTATAGGTAAAATAGCTGAATTATGTTTCTTTGAGAAAATTTCAAAATATCTATCATTATATGAAGATAATATAGCATTTTTATCTATATTATATGAAAAATGCATATCTATAGACTTTAATGAAATTGTATATCTACCAATAACTTTAGATAAAAGAGTTTTGTTAGTATCCATGGCACAAGCAATAAATACCTTGTCTTTTCTATAATTACTAGATTTTTTATCACCTTTAAAATTTTCTTTAATCATTATTTTACTTACTTCTACATAATTTTTTAAGACATTATAGTAATTTTTATTTTGTGTAAATAAAATTTTATGTCTCCAATAAAAAGAAGTAGCTAAATTTATATTTAGTAGTGTTGCACACTCTCTAAGTGACTTTCCATTATTCATAAGTATAAAGTATCTTATCCAAAGATCAGAGGATTTCTTTGAATGGCTAAAAAGAGTTTTGGTTTTTTGTGAAAAAGTTTTTTTACAGTTTTTATTTAAGCATTTAAATCTTTGAAGACCTTTGTATTTTCCATATTTAATAATATCTTTACAATTACAATTAGGGCAATAATCTATTTTCCTATCTTTTAATAGGTCAGTAATAGTTAAATTATTAGTATATTTATTAACGATATTGAAGCTATGTTTATAAAAATTTTCATCTATTTCTGGTAAATCATATAAATACATATATAAATATTCTCCTTAAACAATCTGATATATTTTAAGAGTATTGTCTTAAAAGAATGTTTATAAACAAGAAAAATAAAGTTACCAACAATATTTTAAAACACAGGCATATATACTTTAGATATATATGTTTGTGTATAGATAAGAATTAAGGCTTTATAAAATGAAAATATAAAAATAATTAATTTTTTAACATTTATCTATTGAAAATTAATATCAATTAGGGTATACTGTCAATTGTTACCATATGAAAATGAATATCAGTATTATATAAGGGGGAAGATATTATGATGATTAATAAAAGGCTAATAAATTTATGTAGCCAATCCAAGAAATATATAGCTCTTACTATATTAGCAAATTGGATATCGATAATATGTAATATTGTTACTATTATATTAGTCGGACAATTTATTAATAGAGTTTATACCGGAGGGATAATTAATTTAACTTTAGGAGATATTTTAAAACCTGGAGTTGTGATAATTGGACTTTTAATTATAAGATTTATTTGCAACATATTGTATGCTAAATTTTCTAATTTAGCTTCATCTGAGGCAAGAACAACTTTAAGAGAACTTGTGTATAAAAAGTTGCTTAAATTAGGTACTGGTTATAGTAGTGTTGAAAGTACATCATCTATAGTTCAAGTAATGGTGGAAGGAGTAGAACAATTAGAAATCTATTTTGGTAAATACTTACCGCAGTTTTTCTATTCATTATTAGTTCCAGTTACATTATTTATATTTATGAGCTTTATATCATTTAAAGCAGCCCTTGTATTTATACTTTGTGTACCGCTTATTCCAATTTCAATAATTGCAATAATGAAAATAGCAAAGAGAATATTAAAGGATTATTGGAAAAGTTATTCTGATTTAGGTGGAAGCTTCTTAGAAAATCTTCAAGGACTTACAACATTAAAGGTATTTGATATTGATGAAGAAAGACATCAAAAAATGAATGTTGAAGCAGAAAAGTTTAGAAAAATAACAATGAAAGTTTTAAGTATGCAGTTAAATTCTATTACAATAATGGATTTAGTTGCATTTGGTGGTGCAGCAGCAGGAACTATAGTTGCTTTAATTCAATTAAAAAATGGAGATTTACTACCAGGAAGTTTACTTATAATAATACTTTTATCTTCAGAATTTTTTATTCCACTAAGACTTTTAGGTTCATATTTCCATATAGCAATGAATGGAATGGCAGCATCTGATAGAATTTTTGGGATCCTAGATGCAGAGGAAAGACAAAAAGAAGTTGATGAAGAAATAAAAGAAATTAAAGAAGATATAAATATAAAACTTGAAAATGTTACATTTAGTTATGATGGTGAAAGAGAAGTATTAAAGAATATTAATATGGATATTACACCTAAGGGAATAGTTGCAATAGTAGGGGAAAGTGGTTCTGGTAAGAGTACTATAGCATCTATAATATTAAATAATTACAAAGTTAATAATGGAAAAGTTTTATTAAATAATATAGATATTGAAAAACTTAATTCTAATCTTATATATGAAAACATAGGTTTAATATCTACTAATAGTTATATTTTTAATGGAAGTATATTAGATAACCTTTTAGTAGGAAATAAGAAAGCTACAGATAAAGAAATTAATGAAGCATTAAAAGTTGCAAGATTAGATAGTTTTGTAGAAGGATTAAAGGATAAATTAAATACTAATGTAGGAGAAGGTGGAAGTGCCTTATCTGGAGGACAAAAGCAAAGATTAGCTTTAGCTAGAGCAATACTTGCAAATAGAAAGATGATAATATTTGATGAAGCTACTTCAAATATAGATGTTGAAAGTGAAGAGGCTATCTGGGAAGCTATATATGATCTTTCTAAGGATAAAACTATATTAGTAATATCTCATAGATTAGCTAATGTTAAAGAAGCTAAAAATATATATGTTATGAATAAGGGAGAATTAGTAGAAGAAGGAACTCATGATGAGTTAATGAATGCTAAAGGATATTATCATAACATGGTAAATAAACAAAATGAATTAGAAGAAATTAGGGAGGTTTGCTAATATGAAAAGAAGATCAGGCTTCCAAATAATGAAGAGATTAATAGTAGAATTAAAACCACTGGCACCTATAATGTTAATTACAATATCTATGGGAGTATTAGGATTTTTAGCTGCTATTTCAATAGCTGCTTTTGGAGCTGTTGCTCTTGGTGCCTTTATTGGAGATATAACTTTTATAAGTTTTAAAGGCGCTTTAATAGTAATGGCTGTAGCTGCAGTATTAAGAGGATTCTTAAGATATGGTGAACAATTATCAGGACACTATATAGCTTTTAAGATTTTATATATTTTAAGAGATAAGATTTTCACAGTTTTAAGAAAACTTGCCCCAGCTAAATTAGAAGGAAAAGAAAAAGGTAATTTAATAGCTTTAATAACTTCAGATATTGAGCTTTTAGAAGTATTTTATGCTCATACAATAGCTCCAATATCTATAGCAATAATAACAAATAGTATCATAGCTATAATATTATTTTTAATTAATCCAATTTTCGGAGTTATAGCTGCTATATTCTATATAATAGTAGGGTTTGTAATACCATATGCTTCTTCAAGTTTTGCAAAAGAATCAGGAGTTAACTATAGAAATATCTTTGGGGAAAGTAATAACTATGTTTTAGATTCTTTAAGAGGATTAAAAGAAATATTATTATATAAAAATGGTGAAGAGAGACTTAAGAAGATAAATGAAAATTCTAGAAGATTAAATAAAAGTTTAGATAAGATAAAGGATCATGAAGGAATAATAAGAGCTACAACAGATATAACAATAATGATAGCTATATTAACATTTGTTGTACTTGGAGTAAGTAAGTTCTTAAATGGAGAAATAGCATTTACAACTGCTATAGTTGCTATTGTAATAATAGCATCATCTTTTGGGCCAGTAGTTGCTTTAAGTAATTTATCTAATACATTGCTTCAAACTTTTGCTTGTGCGGAAAGAATATTTGAACTTTTAGATGAAAATCCACAAGTAGAAGAAGTTGTAGGTATGAATGATACACTTTGCAGAGATATAACTTATAATAATGTAACATTCTCTTATCCAAATAGAAAAGAAAAGATATTTGAAAATGCTAGTTTAAACATTAAAAAGGGAGAAAAAATTGCATTAATAGGGGAAAGTGGAATTGGTAAGAGTACATTTATTAAGCTGATAATGAGATTTTGGGATGTTAATTCAGGGGATATAAAATTAGATAATATAAATATTAAAGAAGTTAATACTAAATCTTTAAGAAGTACTCAAAGATTAGTTAGCCAAGAAACCTATCTTTTCAATGAATCTATACTGGAGAACATTAAGATAGGAAATAAGGATGCTACTGAGGAAGAAGTTGTTGAGGCTGCTAAAAAGGCATCTATACATGACTTTATATTAACTTTACCTAAGGGTTATGAAACTAAAGTTTCCGAACTTGGTGGAAATCTTTCTTCAGGAGAAAAGCAAAGAATTGGATTAGCTAGAGCATTCTTAAAAGATAGTGAAGTACTTATATTAGATGAACCAACTAGTAATTTAGATGCTTTAAATGAAGGGGAAATATTAAAGTCTATAAATGAAAATTGTAAGGATAAGACTATAATACTTATTTCACATAGAAAATCTACAACAGCTATATGTGATAAAGTTTATAAATTAGAGAATAAAAAAATAGTATAAGTTTAATAAAGAGGATGATGAATCCTCTTTATTAAGAGTTATTATTGATAATGATTATCAAAATCTGGTGGGGAGCGTAGTTATATGACTAAAATAGAAAGAGAAAAAAGAACAATTGAGCTTATGATAAAGATTTATTGCAAAAAGAAACACAAAAATAATGAATTATGTGGTGAGTGTCAGGAGTTATTAGAATATGCACATAAGAGACTTAGCTTTTGTAAATTTGGAGAAGAAAAAAGCACTTGTGGCAAATGTCCAATACATTGTTACAAAAAGGATATGAAGGAAAAGGTTAAGAAGGTCATGAGATTTTCAGGCCCAAGACTACTTATTTATAATCCAATTGAGCTATTTAGGCATATGACTTACTAACAAGTAAATTTTAATAATATGAAATTTAAGGATAGGGGAAATTACTATG
This sequence comes from Clostridium gallinarum, assembly GCF_014836325.1. Classification (GTDB taxonomy): domain Bacteria; phylum Bacillota; class Clostridia; order Clostridiales; family Clostridiaceae; genus Clostridium; species Clostridium gallinarum. Next base: position 11,071 of record NZ_JACSQZ010000069.1, on the reverse strand, counting down.
AAATCTATAAAAAAATATATTTATATAACAGTAGGCCTTATTTCTGTAGTACTAGGAGCAATAGGAGTTATACTTCCTATATTACCAACTACACCATTTTTACTATTAGCATCTTATTGTTTTGCAAAAGGTTCAGATAAATTTAATAATTGGTTTATCAATACAAAATTATATAAAAAGCATTTAGAATCCTTTGTTAAAGAAAGAGCTATGACATTAAGGGAGAAAATTTGCCTTTTAGCTTTTGCAGATTTTATGCTAGCTTTTCCACTAATTATTTTAGATAGTATTTTTATGAAATGTTTTATAGTGGTTTTAATTTTATTTAAATTCTATTACTTTATTTTTAGAATTAAGACTATTACAAAAGAAGAAAAAGAATTAATGAAATTTAAAAAAGAAGTTTAATTGGAGGATCTATGGAAAGAATATCATCAAATTTATTTATGTTAGCACTATTAATTTATTATATACCAAAACTTTTTAAGCTTAAGAAGTTTAATTTTAGAAAGGCACATATAATCATTGGAAGTTTATCTGTAATAGCTATGTGTTTAGCATTAGTACAAAAGATAGGGCAAGAAGATTTTATAAAATATATTGGTTTCACTTTAATTATGATTGCTATTGGAGTTACAGGATATTTTTTGATGGGAAAAAGAGGATTGGTAAGGAAATTGCATATTGCTAGTACTATAGGGTTCTTCATATATCTATTTACAGTTGTAGCTATTTTATAATAAATTATCTTTTGTGACTTTGTTACAGTCAAATAAGAAAGAGAGGAATATACTTATATCATAGAAAGATTTATGATATGGAGGAATTCAAAATGAATAATATAAAAGTTTATACAACAAATACTTGCCCATGGTGTACAAAGGTAAAAAATTATTTAAGGAGCAAAAATTTAAATTATGAAGAAGTAAATGTAGGGTTAAATAGAGCAGCAGCTGTGGAAATGGTAAATAAAAGTGGACAAATGGGGGTACCAGTTTTAGATATCGATGGAAATATAGTTGTTGGATTTGATAAAAGTAGAATAGACTCATTACTAGATTTATAAATTTAATATTTTTAATCAGTTGATTATTAAAAAAAGTAAGGCTAAAATTAAAGTAGTTTTACTTTTTTTCATTTTAGGGGGGAATATGAATTTAGAACATGAATTATTGAAAAATTATCCTTTCTTAAGGGATTTAGATAGAGAAATATTAGATTTGTTTTTAAGTAGAATAATTTTAAGTAATTATGAGGTAGGGGATAAGGTTTTTAGAAATAATGTAAGTTGCATAGGGTTGTCATTTATATTAGAAGGAAAACTTAGAATTTATAAGCTTGGTGATGATGGAAAAGAAATAACTCTTTATAGAATTGGTAAGGGAGATAGTTGTTTTAATACTATTTTATGTGCATTAACTGATTCAGATGAAAAATCCTTTGCTGATGTAGAAGAAAATGCTACAATAGCTATTTTGCCTATGGATTTATTTAAAAAGTACTTACTTAATAATAATATATTTTTGAAATATATATTTAAAAATTTATATAATAAATTTGAAAGTGTAGTAGCAGGATTAGAAAAAGTAACCTTTAATAGTATTGAAAATAGGATTATTGACTATTTTAATAAAAAATTACGAGAAAATAATGGTGTAAAAATAATATATACAACTCATGAAAAGATAGCAGCAGATATAGGTTCATCTAGAGAAGTAGTAAGCAGAAGTTTGAAGGTTTTAGAAAAAAGAGGGGCGCTAGAATTAGGAAGAGGAAAGATAAAGATAAAAGATTGGATTTATAATTAAAGAAACGGATAGGAAAGTATAAAAAGTTATGCCTTATTATTAACTATTTATACTTTCCTTCCTTCAGTTTGGAAGTGTTAAAGTATCATAGCAAGGTGACTTGGAGCTGTAAGGCGGACCCTGGATATGATACTTTAACACTTTTCTATTATTAATTAAGCTTATTATTTAGGTAATAGATTGAAGTATTTAACTCTTCAAGATTTCTAGTTTGTAAATCCATATTTGCAGCAATTTCTTCTGAAAGTGCTGAATGTTCTTGGGACAAAGTACTTACTTTATCAATTGTAGCTAATACATTGTCTTTTTCGCTAGAGGCAGTAGTTAGATTATCTATACAACTATCTATTTCTTTAATGGATTCACTAATTGAAGACTTTATATTATTAAGACTACCCTTAGTGCTTTGAAGAGTTTTTTGTTGATTATCAACAGCAACTCCACCAGTTTCCATAGCTTTTGAAGCATCTAATATATCAGTTTTAATATCATCTAAAATTTTAGTTATACTTTCAACTGATTGCTTAGAATTTTCAGCTAACTTTCTAACTTCACCTGCAACTACTGAAAAACCCTTACCAGCTTCTCCAGCTCTTGCAGCTTCTATAGCAGCATTTAAAGAAAGCAAGTTTGTTTGGTTGGCTATTTGACTAATAGAGTCAGTAATAGTATTTACAGACTCAAGTTTAGATACTAGAGAGTTTACAGTTGTACTAACTGTTTTAAAAGCTTGTTGCAAAGCAGCTAATGAATGATCTAAATCAGTAAAGGTGTTTAACCCTTCATCTGCTACTTTATCAGTATCTAATACAGAAATTTGAACATTAGTAATATTATATGCTAATTGTTCCATACGATTATTAAAGCTTTCTAATATGTTCCTAGCACTGTTAATTTCTTCGGCTTGAGTTAAACTTGCACTTGTTAAAGAGGATAAAGAACTATTAACATCTTGGATAGCAGTAGATATATTAGAACTACTATCAGTTAACTTAACCATTTCATTTTTTAAATTCTTATTAGTAGCTTCTTTTTCAATAATTTCAGTAACAGAAATATCATCTACTATATTTTCTTTAGTAAATGATTTTTCTTTTATATTTTTTCTAGAAAATAACCCCATTTTAATACCTCCTAATTTTATCTTTTCCATCTCGAGCCATTTCTTTTATTTTTTGAGATGCACCTATAGATGTAATAACCTCAGAAAAATATCTTAAAGTTGCTTGATCTTCTCCAATTCTTCTATTTAGTTCTCCAATAAGAAATAAAAGTGAAAATTTATCTAATCCATAAATAGGAATATTTTCGTTTGTATATGTATCATTAAAAGCAATTAAGGCTTGACTTAAAAAATTATTTTCGTTAATTTTATCAGATAGTAATCTAAACATCCAAGCTATTTTAAGGCAAAGCATTGCTTTAGTACTTGATTTACTTTGGATTACTAAGGCAGTAAGTAATGCTAATTTATATCTTTCTATGGCAACATTTTCATTGAAGGGAATAGGATAATCTCTATTAATCCATTTAGAAGTAATGTTTTCTTTAACTAAATTAATTTGAAAATTTCTTATTTTTTCAAAGTCAGTTTTTAAAGCGGCATAACCACAATTAGGGCATAGCCAAACTTCATAAAAATAAGGATTTTCTACTAAATATCTGATAAAAAAATCTGAATCCTTTGAGGCAATTCTTGATGCATTAATCTTAACTGTTTGAGTTTTAAAAATATTATTACAAACTGGACAAGTAACTCGTTTTAGAAATATGTTTTTATTATTAATATTATCGACTTGATTTATTAAATCTTTATGATTGTGTAAGGTCTTTATCATATTTAATCACCCCGTAATCCCACATGTATTAAATTATAACATAATAAAGAAAAATATATATAACAAATTATTTTATTAGATAAGAATTTGATTACACATTATTAGTTTTTTGATATAATAAATAGGGTGAAGTTTGAAAAGGGTGATAAAAGATGGTAATTCATGACTGGAAAAGTTTTTTTATGCCTTATGAACAGGCAGTAGATGAGCTTAAAGTTAAGCTTAGAAGCATAAGAAAAGAATATAGAAAGAAAAATGAATACTCACCTATAGAGTTTGTTACAGGTAGAGTGAAAGAAATTTCAAGTCTTTTAGAAAAAGCAAATAAATTTGGTATCCCAGTAAATAGACTTCAATATGAAATTGAGGATATAGCTGGAATAAGAATAATGTGTCAATTTGTAGATGATATAGATAAGGTAGTAGAAATAATAAGATGCAGAAAAGATATGCAGATTCTTTACGAAAAAGATTATGTAAGTGGAGTAAAGGAAAGTGGATATAGAAGCTACCATATAATAATAAAATATCCTGTAAATATGGCAGAAGGACAAAAAGATATTTTAGCTGAATTTCAAATAAGAACTTTAGCAATGAATTTTTGGGCTACTATTGAACATTCTTTAAATTATAAGTATAAAAAGCAATTACCAGATATGGTAAGAGAAAAATTAAAAAAAGCAGCAGATGCAGCTTTTGAATTAGATGAACTTATGTTAGATATTAAAGACGAAATTAAGGATGCACAGAAATTATTTGAAATTAAATCAGATATTATTACGAATATAATGCATAATATACTAAGTTTAAGATCTTTAGGGAAAAATGCAGAGGCTAGCAGATTTGAAGGTTCTCTAAATAAGCTAGTAGAAGATGGAGAAATTAATGAATTAAATAATTTATTAATACTAGTAAAGAAAGAAGTTAATAGGTATAAAGATTAAAATTAAATTGAATTATAGATAGAAACTATATAATGTTTCCTTTGATAGTCTAGTGACGGAATAGGAAGTTATGTAGTTTCTTTCTTTTTATATAGTTTTATAAATAAAAAAAGAAAGAAACTACATGAAAAAATATATCTAATAAAAAATAGAATATATTGCTAAAAAAAATATTGACAATGATAATCTATATCAACTATAATTGAATTCAGTTGATATAGATTATCAAATGACAGGGGTGGATTGTATGGCTAGAAAATCTTTATGGATTATAACTATATTACTTTCAATAATTTCAATCTTTGTAGGAGTAATAGATATAAATTTATTTAATTTAACATCAGATGATTTACAGGTTCTTATGATAAGTAGGTTGCCACGATTAATAAGTATATTAGTAGCTGGAGTTGGTATGAGTATAAGTGGTGTTATTATGCAACAAATAAGTAATAACAAGTTTATTTCGCCAAGTACTGCAGCAACTGTAGATTCAGCTCAGCTTGGAGTTTTGATGTCAATGATAATATTTACTTCCGCAAGTATATTTCAAAAAATGATGTTAGCATTTATTTTTTCAGTTGCTGGAACTTTTATATTTATGACTATACTTAAGAAAATAAAAATAAAAAATGTAATATTTATACCATTAGTAGGTATTATGTTTGGAAATGTAATAGGATCTATAACAAGTTTCTTTGCATATAGATTCAATTTAACACAAAGTATGGGAGCACTTTTACAAGGAAGTTTTTCAACTATATTAAAAGGAAACTATGAAATTCTATATTTAAGTATTCCATTAGTTATAATAGCTTTTTCATATGTACATAAATTTACTTTAGCAGGTATGGGAGAAGAAATGTCAGTAAGTCTTGGGCTTAACTACAAAAGGGTTACTAACTTAGGAGTAATAATAGTTGCATTAATTTCTTCGTTAGTTGTAATAACAGTAGGTAGTTTGCCTTTTGTTGGACTAGTTATACCTAACATAGTTTCTATATGGAAAGGCGATAACTTAAAGAAAAATATGCCATTAGTTGCACTTTTAGGAGCAAGTTTTGTATTAGTTTGTGACATAATTAGTAGAATTATAATAGCACCTTATGAAATTCCTATTAATTTAACTATAGGTGTTATAGGAGCTGTAATATTCCTTTATTTAATATTTAGGAGGAATAATTAATGAGTAAGAATAAAAAACAAATAATAATAATGTCAATTATAGCAATAGCCTTTTTAACTCTTTATGTAGTATGGGGGTTAACAGCTAAAAATTATAGATTTAATTTATCATTAAGAATTCCTAAGGTATTAGGTATTTTAATAGCAGGTGGAACTATTTCAGTAGCCTCTATACTGTTTCAAACAATAACTAACAACAGAATTATAACACCAAGTGTTATAGGTTTGGATTCATTATATAGTTTGGTTCAAACAGTTGTTGTATTTGTGTTTGGATCAACATCAATTTTTATGGTAAATAAAACAATTAACTTTTTAATGTCAGGAACATTGATGGTTCTTTTATCCATGATTTTATTTAAAGTAGTTCTTAAGAAGGGTGAAAATAATATATTCTTTTTACTTTTAGTTGGAACAGTAGTAGGAACATTATTTAGAAGTATGTCATCATTTATGCAGGTTTTAATAGATCCAAATGAATTTGATGCACTTCAAACAAAATTATATGCTTCCTTTAGCTTAGTTAATACAAAAATAATAGTAGTTTCAATTTTAATACTTATAATAATAGCTTTTGTATTGTTTAGAAGTTTTAATAATTTAGATGTTATGTCATTAGGGCGAGAGCAAGCTATAAATTTAGGAGTTAATTATGATAAATTTAGCAAAAAAATATTGATAATTGTAGCTATATTAGTTTCATTATCAACAGCTTTAGTTGGACCAATAACTTTCTTAGGTATATTAGTTGTTAACTTAACCTATGAAATAACAAAAACTTATAAACATTCAGTTCTTCTTATAGTTGGTACACTTATAAGTATAATAGCTTTAGTAGGTGGACAATTCCTAGTAGAGAGAGTATTTGTATTCAACACAACTATAAGTATAATAATAAACTTTATTGGTGGAATTTACTTTATAAATCTATTATTAAGGGAGAGTAAGCTATGATAGAAATAAAAAATATAAATAAAAGCTATGGAAATAAGAAGGTTGTAGATAATGTTTCATTTAACATAGAAGAAGGAAAGATTACTTCTTTTATAGGTCCAAATGGTGCTGGAAAGAGTACAGTACTATCTATTATATCAAGGCTTATGGATGCAGATTCAGGAGAAGTATATATAGATGGAAAAGAAATAAAGGAATGGAATTCAAAAGAATTATCAAAGAAGCTTTCTATATTAAAGCAAAGTAATAGTTTAAATATAAGATTAACTATTAGAGAGCTTGTATCCTTTGGAAGATTTCCTTATTGTGAAGGGAAGCTAAAAAAAGAAGATGAAAAGATAGTTGATAATGCTTTAGAATACATGAAGCTTACAGATATTCAAAATAAATATCTAGATGAGTTAAGTGGAGGACAAAGACAAAGAGCATACATAGCCATGATAGTAGCTCAAGATACAGATTACATTCTTTTAGATGAACCATTAAACAACTTAGATATGAAGCATTCAGCAGAGATGATGAAAATGCTAAGACAAATGGTTAATGATCTTGGTAAAACTATAATAATTGTTATACATGATATAAACTTTGCATCTTGTTATTCAGATAATATAGTTGCATTAAAGGATGGAAAGCTAGTAAATAATACAACAACAGAAGAGATGATAACAGAAACTAATTTAAGTAAATTATATGATATGAATTTTAATATCAGAGAAGTAAATAATCAAAAGATTTGTGTTTATTTCTAAGATATTTAAATAAAAAATATAGAATTTTTATAAATCAAATTATTATTAACTATCTCTATGATAGTAAAAAAAATGGAGGAATAAATAATGAAGAAAAAAATTATAGCTATATTAGGTATGGTTATGGCATTATCAGTAGGGGTTATGGGATGTACTAGTAATAGTGCAGGAACAGATAATAACGTAGCAGTACAAGAGGAAAATAAAAAAGTTGTTGTAACGGATAGAATGGGTGACATCGAAGTTCCTGTTAATCCAGAAAATGTTGTAGTTTTAGATTATGGTTCATTAGATATAATGTCAAAATTAGGAGTTGAACCTGTTGCATTACCAAAAGGTTCATTACCAGATTATTTATCACAATATGAGGATGAAAAATATATTGATTTAGGTTCATTAAAAGAATTTGATTTAGAAAAAGTAAATGCAGCTGAACCAGACCTTATTATAATAGAAGGTAGACAAGAATCATATTATGAAGATTTAAAGAAAATTGCTCCAGTTTTATACTTAGGTACAGTTGATAATGATATCTTTGCATCAGCTGAAAATAATGCAACGATTTTAGGTAAAATATTTGAAAAAGAAGATGGTGTTACTGCTGAATTACAAAGTTTAAATAATAGAGTTGAAGCTATAAAGGCTAAAGTAGAAGAAAATAATTCAACAGCTTTAATGGCAATGTTTAATGAAGGTTCATTATCAGCTTATGGTTTAGGATCAAGATATGATATGCTTTATAGTAAATTTGGATTTAAAGTAATAGATGAGTCAATAGAATCAGCAAAGCATGGTCAAGAAATTTCATTTGAATATATTAAAGAAAAGAATCCTGATTACTTATTTGTTTTAGATAGAGGTGCTATAACAGGAGCTCAAGCATCTGTTATAGAGGCTATGGAAAATGAATTAGTAAAAACAACAAAAGCTTATGAAAATGGAAATATAGTATATGTTGATCCACAAGCATGGTATGTTGGAGGAAGTGGATTAATGGCAATAGATACTATAATTTCAAATGTTGAAGCAGCTATTGGAATAAAATAACAATTAATGTGAGAATAGAAAGTGCTTTTAAAAGGAAAAATTTAAGTCTAAAATAGAAACATAATTTTAAATTTTATATAAGGAGCTGTTTAAAACAGTTCCTTATTTTGTGTATTAAAAGTGATTTGTATAGTAGAATTATGAGGTAAATAATATTGCATTTTTATACTAATAATAGTAAAATAAAGTATATTTTTAGTATAACAAAAGTATTAGGAGAATAGATATGGAATGGAATATAATGCCAGAGTTTTGTGCGTTAATAATATTAATTATTGTATGGATGTATGAAAAAAAGGGGAATAATATTCCAAGCTTTAAGAATAGAGTTTTTAAATTATGCCTTATGACAACTTTTATGGGTATTTCAAGTAATATTATTTCAACTATTATGATTGAGCATTACAAAGAATTACCTATATGGGCTACTTGGATAGTAACTACTATTTATTTTATATTTATACCTTTAATGGGAATGATTTATTTTTATTATGTAGTAGCAAGTATTTATATAAAATATAAAGAAATAAAAAATGTTTTACTTATCGCAAGTATACCTACGTTTTTTTACTTTATAGCTATTATATTTAACTTTTTCACAAAATTAATTTTTGATATTTCACCAGAGAAGGGATATGTAAGAGGAGAATTAATTGGAGTTACATATTTGATTTTTTACTTTTATTGTCTTGCAATTGTTTTTTTAGTAGCATATAAGTACAAAAAAATAGAGCAAAAAACTATAAGAATTTTATTAATGTTTCCTATGTTGTCAACTTTAATTGTAATTATTCAGCAAACTCATAAATATATTATTTTATCAGGATTTTCAGCGAGTTGTGCACTTTTAATTGTTTATTTATATTTACAAAATAAGCAAATTTATATTGATTATCTAACTAAAATTCCTAATCGAGGACAGTTACTTAATATGTTAGATTTTCAATTACAGAGTGGAAAGAAAAAAGAAAAGATTGCGTTGATAGTTATATCTCTTAGAGAGTTTAAAATTATAAATGATAGATATGGTCAACAAATAGGGGATATCTTTTTACAAGAAATAAGTAAATTATTATGTAAAATTAGTCCGAAAGAAAGTGTATATAGATTTAATGGTGATGAATTTGCAGTATTACTATCAGGAGAATCTTATACCAATATAGAGCAGTATGTTAATCAAGTTCAAGAAGAAATGAATAAAATGTGGAGAATAGGTGAGTATAGCACTTATTTATCTATAGCTATTGGAATAGTTAGATGTAGCAGTGATAATAGAACTGTAGAATCAATAATTCAATCTGTAGAATATGCTGTAGCAATGGCTAAGAAGAAAAAAAATAATTATATTTGTTTCTTTGATGATAAAGTTCTAAAAGAAATGAAAAGAAAGAAAATAATTGCTGAAATACTAAGAGAAAAGCTTAAAGAAGAAAGTTTTGAAATGTATTATCAACCTATTTATGATGTAGAAACGAAAAAGTTCTTATATCTAGAATCACTAATTAGAATTAATGATTCTCCAATTGGGCCTATTTATCCAAATGAGTTTATTCCGATTGCAGAAGAAACAGGTATTATTATTGAAATGACTTATGTAATTTTAGACAAGGTTTGTAAGTTTATAAAATCTGTTATAGATAATAAGATTCCAATTAGATGTGTTCATGTGAATTTTTCTCCACTTCAATTTTCTCAAATGGATTTGGAAGAAAGAGTTATAGAAATTATTAAGAAAAATGGAATTCCAAGTAATACTATAAAAATAGAGTTTACAGAAAGTGCACTAGCTGATAGTACAGAATCTGTTATTAAGTTTTCTAAAGAAATGAAAAAGCATGGTATAAAAATGGGATTAGATGATTTTGGGACTGGCTATTCGAATGTATCTACAGTTATGAGTATTCCTTTCCATACAGTAAAGCTAGATAAAAGCTTAGTATGGATGGCCATGAAGAGTGAAGGAGCTGCTATAATGTTTAAAAATATTATAGGTGCGTTTAAAGGTATAGGAATGCAATTAGTAGCAGAAGGTATAGAAACAGAAGAGCAAAAGAAAGCTGTTATTGATTTTGGAGTAGAGCAAATTCAAGGTTATTATTTTTCAAAGCCACTACCAAGGGAAGAAGCATTACAGTTTTTAAAAGAAAATAGCAAATAATAAATAGAATGGAAGGGGTATAAATTAAATTTATATTCCCTTTATTATTTAGGGAATTATATTTCTTTTTTTATTTAGTTGTTAATAAAGATATGAAAAGTATAAAAAAATTTATTTTATACTTTACAACGGATAATTATTATTATATAATAATACATGTCAAAGGGATTTGATATGTATTAAGTAAAGAAAATAAATGTATATAAATAGGAGGATTAAATATGAAGAAATTTGTTTGTACAGTATGTGGATACGTTCATGAAGGAGATATGGCACCAGAAGTTTGCCCAATATGTAAAGTTGGAGCTGACAAGTTCATGGAACAAACTGGAGATTTAAAATGGGCTGATGAGCACAGAGTAGGAGTTGCTAAAGATGTAGATCCAAG
>NZ_JACSQZ010000068.1 GCF_014836325.1 Clostridium gallinarum | reverse complement strand
AGCCAATTACATGTATATCCTAATTCTTTTGATAATTCTTTTATATTTTTTCCATTATAATTTTCTTTAATATATTCTTTAATATAACTTTTAGAATATATTCTCATTGGAAAAGTTACTTGTTGCCCTCTAAAATTTTCATATATTTTTAATGTTACATCTTCTCCTAATATCTCTACTAAATCCTTATAAATACCACTATATTTTTCACTATCACTTTTCATACGTTCTTCCCCCTTATTTTTCAATAAAATAATAACTTAATGAAAGATTTTTGTAATTTTTATTCTAAAAGTTATTTTTCATTGTAAAATCACTTATAAAATCATAATTTAAAATGGCCACCCCATAATTTCATAAATATTCCACTATTCCCACCAAAATTTTATTGGTTATTATTTCTGCATTCAACCTCTAATTTTTTCCATATGCTTTTTTTGTTCTTAATTTGAATAATTACCAATTGCTTATATTATTTTTAAATAAAAAAGTAAATAAGGAAGAAGTTTATCTAACTTCTCCCTTTAATTAAAATTATCACTTATGATACGGTTCATTTTTCATTATTCGGAAACCTCTGTAGATTTGTTCTAGCAGCATTACTCTAAATAGTTGATGTGGAAAGGTCATCTTTGAAAAGCATAACTTATAGTTAGCCCTCTTTATTACTTTTTGTGAAAGTCCTAAACTTCCTCCTATTATAAATGCTATATTAGAGTTTCCCATAACTCCACAGTTTTCTATGTATGATGCAAATTGTTCTGATGTTAGGTTTTCTCCCTTTAAATCCATAGCAACAACATGCATATTTTCTTTTATTTTTGAAAGAATTAAATCTCCTTCTTTATCTTTTATTTGTAATTCTTCTTTTTCTGATGCATTATCTGGTGTTTTTTCATCCGGTAATTCTATTATTTCTAGTTTACAGTATCTACTTAATCTTTTTGCATACTCATCTATTGCTTGCTTTAAATATTTTTCCTTTAATTTTCCAACTGAAATTATAGTTATATTCATCCCATTTTCTCCTCATAAGTTATATAGTATTGATTTATCTTGATTCATTAGTGTAGCTATCTACATCTATTATCATAGTTCCTTCATCAGCTTCTGGTAGCTTTTTTAAATACACTCTTAAAACATCTGCATTATATACAGCTTGAATTCTCTTAGAATCTACTTTTGGTACATAAAATGTTTTTTCAATATAATCCATATTTTGAAATGTTGATATAGGTATTTCTTTATCTTTTAAAGCTTCTCTTTTCACTTTTACGCTTATATGATCATTTTCATAATCTATGTCTATATCACTTTTATTATCTACTTGTAACTTACCTTCAATAAGATATCTATCACCATAATCTCTAAACTCTAATTTTAATTCTTCTTCCTCTTCTTCAATTTCTTCTTCAATAATAGAATTTATGATATCACTATTTAATACTGAATCTACTATACTCTCTATTAATCCTTCGTTAGAAATTAATGTTGTAAATACTTCATTAAACACGCTACTAAAAGTACCAACAAAGCTTCCACTAAACACATTAATTATATCATTTCCATTAGTAAATGTACCATATTTATAATTTCCATTGTTAGTATTTCCGTTATATACATTTCCATTAAAATCATTAACACTATTAGTTAATTTATTTGAATTAGATTCATACCCCATTAAATTATTAAATAAAAAAGGAAACATTTCAAACATTATAATCCCCTACCTTATTAAGTCTTATATAATATAATTATTTTAGATTATAATTTTTGACACTATATTAATTAACAAAAAAAGAAATTCTGCTACTTAAACAGAATTTCATCCTAAATTTTTCATTATTCATTTTTAATTCTTAATTAATTTAATACCCTATATTCTCATTCATAAAAATTACATGCATTCTATCCTTATTTATTTGGCTTGCTATTACAGTGAACTCTCTACAAATTCTATCATTTCCTTTACAGTTCATACAATAACCTACTTTAGAACAAGGAGTAATTTTATCTAATCTTTTTGCATTAGCTGGAGCTGATATTTGCTTATTTCTTTTAATAGCTTCATCTATATTACTAACTATTTTATTAACTCCAACTACAATTATTACTTTCTCTGGTCCAAAAAGCATAGCTGCAACTCTATTTCCATTCCCGTCTACATTATACAGCTTGCCATCTTCAGTAACTGCATTACTACTTGCAAAATATGCATCTGCAAAGAAACTTTCTTTAAATATTTTGGTTATATCTTCTTTGCTTAATCCCTCTTTATACCGGTCTAAAAAATTATATCTTCCACTTCTTAGATGATCTATTACTCCAGTTTCAAATAAAGACATTGAACCTCCACAGCTAACTGTAGAATTTTCTTTTACTAATTCCTTTATTTTTTCAATTAATTCTTCTTTTGTATTAACTAAGTAGCCATTCATATTATTTTTGTTAATAGATTCAATAGTTCTTAATATTTTTTGTTCATTAACCCATTTTAAATTATTATCCATATATACCCCCCATTATCTATGATTCATTAAGCTATTTTTTATTACAACTTAATAAACTTATTAAAAGATATATATATTATAATATAAATATTCAAAATATTCTTTATTTATATTCAAAAAAGGTCTACTTTTGAGTAGACCTTTTTAAAAACTATTTTCCACAGCACTTTTTATATTTCTTTCCGCTTCCACAAGTACAAGGATCGTTTCTTCCTATTTTATTTTCATTTCTTACCATTACAGAATCTCTGTATTTCTTTTGGATTTCTTTTCTCTTTTCAGGTGAGAATATTCCATCCCATTGTGGTAAGTTATATAGGTATTCAGCTTTAGCATCTAACATATTAAAGTATAACTTTTCTAAATCAACTTCTAATGTTACTTCATCATCAGCTGTTAAGCTTTCTAAATCTAATGGATTTTTTAAACTATCATTAACTCCGTCAATGAATCCCATAACAAATTCAACTGTTGTTCCTTGTTTTTCAGCTAATTCTTTAATTGTAAAAGTAAACTTTTCAGTATGTTTTGATAGGATTGATTTATATATAGATTTTTCAATTTCCATATATTCATTCCAAAATGCTTGTTCTCCTTTTACTTTTACGTATTCAACTACCATATCAGTCCATTGTTTATATAAACTCATATTCCATTCTCCTTTTTATACGGTTTTTTATATGTATTTTATCTGAATTGATTATACTACTATTAACTCGCTAGGACAATGCCTGTTAGCCATAGATAAATCAATATCTTCATTTTGTTTAATATTATTTTCTCTTAATACTCCAATAACAGTTTCTAATGCTAAGTCTGGATGGTTATTAGTTCCACTTAGGTGCCCTAAAATTATTCTTTTATTTGACTTATAATTTATTAAGTCAACTATAGCCTTCCCACAATCATCATTTGATAAGTGACCAACTTCGCTTAATATTCTTCTCTTTAAGGTATATGGATAAGGTCCAAACTTTAACATATTAATATCATGATTACTTTCTAATAATATAACCTCTGAATCTTTTATATTATCTCTTATTTCTTCAGTGTATATTCCAAAATCAGTTGTAACACTAGCTTTTTTACCATTACAATGTACAGTATATCCAACTGGTGCTACTGCATCATGAGGTATGTTAAATGAAATTACATCTAAATCCTTTATAGACATAGTGGATCTTCTATCCATTATTCTTATGTTATGTTCCTTTATCTTCCCTATTAACCCTTCCATAACTGTCCATGTATCTGCATTACTATATATAGGTATATCATATTTACGAGATAAAACTCCTATCCCTTTAATATGATCTGAATGTTCATGAGTCACAAAAATTCCATCTAAGTCTTTTGGATCTTCACCAATACTTTTTAATGCCTCATCTATCTTCTTTCCTGGTAAACCTGCATCTATTAAAATCCTAGCATTTTCAGAAGCAATAAAAATACTATTTCCACTACTTCCGCTATATAATGAACAAAACTTCATCTTACCATCCCCCGTAAGACATTACTTTTCTATGACTCTAGTAACGTCTGCTCCTAAGGCTGAAAACTTATTTTCAATATTAGGATATCCTCTATCTATATGTTCAATTTCTATTATTTCAGTAGTTCCATTTGCTACTAATCCAGCTATAACCATAGCTGCACCTGCTCTTAAATCTGTTGCTACAACTCTTGCTCCAACTAAACTTTCTTGACCTTCTATAATAGCAGTTCTACCTTCAACTTTTATTGTTGCTCCCATCTTCTTAAGCTCATCTATATGTTTATGTCTACTTTCCCAAATACTTTCAGCTATTAAACTTTTGCCTGGCACAATACTTAAAAGTGCAGACATTGGTTGTTGAACATCTGTTGGGAATCCTGGATATGGAGCTGTTTTTACATTAACTCCTCTTAATTCTCCATCTACATAAACTCTAACACTATCGTCACCTTCTTCAACTATAGCACCCATTTCTATTAATTTAGCTGCAATAGGTTCTAAGTGCTTAGGAATAACATTTTTAATAGTTACATCACCTTTTGTTGCAACTGCAGCAATCATAAATGTTCCAGCTTCTATTTGATCTGGTATAACGCTATAATTACATCCTGTTAGTTTTTTTACTCCCTTTATTCTAATTACATCTGTACCAGCACCTTTAATATCAGCTCCCATAGAATTTAAGAAATTAGCAACATCAACAACATGTGGTTCTTTTGCAACATTTTCAAGTATAGTTGTTCCTTCTGCTAATGTAGCTGCAATCATTACATTAATAGTTGCTCCAACAGTAACAACATCAAAGAATATATTAGCACCATGAAGATTTTCAGCTTCAACTGTAACAGCACCATGATCTATTGTTACTTTTGCTCCTAATGCTTCAAATCCTTTTATGTGTTGATCTATTGGTCTAACCCCTATAGGACAACCTCCTGGTAATTCTACTCTAGCCTTTTTAAATCTTGATAATAAAGCTCCAATGAAATAATATGAAGCTCTCATTCTTCTTACATCATCAGTGCATGCTTCTACTCTTGTAACATCTGTAGCATCTATTTCTAAAGTATTATCATCTATCTTATTAACTGAACAACCAAGGCTAGATAATATTCTTTCAAGACAATGTACATCTTCTATATCAGGAACATTATCAATAACACATTTACCCTCACTTGCCATTATAGCTGCTGGTAATATTGCAACTGCTGAGTTTTTTGCGCCATTTATTTCAACTGAGCCTTTTAAAACTTTTCCTCCATTTATTACTAATTTATCCATCCGTTTCACCCTTATCATAATTTATATATATTAATCTTTCCTATTATTTCAATAATTATCCATTCTATGTAACTTTCTTAAAACTTACATTTAACATTATAACATAAAAATAATTTAATTAAATAGAGTTTTTTCTTCCAAAAGGCTTTTTTGCTTACTTTCGCGCAAAATTATAATTAAATTTTTAAATCGTATAATCTTTTTAAATTTTCTGTAATATGTTATAATTTATAATAAAGTTTATGTGCATTTAAAGTGTATATAAACTAATATATTATGAGAGGCTGAAGTTATGAAATATTACTTAGTTGCATTATTTGATGATGAATCTTATAAAAATTTAAATCCTATACAAAAGAATCTTTCTAAAAAGTTTAGGGCTAATAGAAATTCCCCAGCCCCTTATATACCTTTAGAAGTAATTGAGAATCCAAATATAGATAAATTAGATGTTGTTGTAGATAAAATAATTAAACCTTATAAAAATTTTAAAGTTAAATTATCTCAAGAAGTTTCTATTTCAGAAACTAATAAAACTTTAAATATGAAAATTGCTGACTTTGGATATATTAAAAGAATAAATAGACTAGTAAACGACACATTAAAATTACATGGCTTTAATGTTCAAGAAAGTAGCTATGATGAATCAATGCATATTTCACTAGCTAATCTTAATTTTATTCCAAGAGATATGAAAAAGTTTGATGGAGAAGTAACATTTAAATCTAACTGTGAAACTTTAAAAGTAGATAGAATTGAATTATGGAAATTCTCTAATAATAAAAGAGAAACTTTAATTAAAAGTTATCCTTTAAAAAAGAATTTGTATTTATAATATAAATAGTGCTCTTTAAAATTCTATTTTTAGATTTTTAAGGGCTTCTTTTTTATCTTAATTTGTAGAAAAAACTTTTTTACATGATTTTATTTTCTAATATATTTAAATATTTAAAATTTATTTTTTTGTATTCGTTTTCTACACTTTTCAATTCTTATTTAATTCTGTAAAATAGTATATGGTTAATCCTTAAAAACAGGAGGATCTTTATGGAAATTAAATCTTTTTTTGAAAAACAAAGAAAAAAAAATACAAAACTTATTATTGATAACAACTTAAGCGAATATAAGATTTGGGCTAGAAAACACTTAGAATTACATACTAAAATTAGTCATCTAGCTGATGAAACTAAATGTTATAAGTATTGGATTGAAGAAGATAAAGAATTAAACAAATCAGTTTTATTCACAAAATACTTAGATTGCTTTTCAAGCATAATCGCTATTGGCATAGATAGAAAATACGATAATGTTGAAGAAATTCCAATAAAGCCAAACGATTATTGCTTAAGTGATCAATTTTTAAATTTATTTATAGATTTAAATGATCTAATTATATCTCCTTCAGAAGATCACTATATAACTCTTATTGAAGATTTTATAAGCTTAGGAATAACTTTAGGCTATTCAGAAATAGAAATTTCAGAATCATTCTTAAATATTTAAGAAAAAACCTTCTATATTTATTATGGAAGGTTTTTTAATATTTATTTTTCTAAAGGGCATAATACCTTAGAGGTGATTTAATGTTAGCAATAATTTATGCAATAATTTCTGGAATATCTATGACTTTCCAAGGTGTCTTTAATACAAGACTTGAAGAAAAAGTTGGTACTTGGGAAACAAACGTTATAGTTCAAGGTACAGCCTTAGTTATCACTTTAATAATTGTAATATTTTTTGGTAAAGGAAGTTTTAAAGCCATTAAGGAAGTAAATAAGCTTTACTTATTAGGTGGAGTATTAGGTGTTGTTATAACCTTCACTGTTATAAGGAGTATTTCTTCTATGGGTGCCACTATAGGCATAGGTACAATATTAGTAGCCCAATTAGCTTCTGCTGGAATAGTAGATGCATTTGGTCTATTTGGAACCGAAAGAGTTACATTTGGATTTAGAGAATTTTTAGGAATCGGAATTATGATACTTGGAATTATTATTTTTAAATGGAGAGGTTAATCCTCTCTTTTTTTATTATTTAGGAAATTATATTTATGTACAAGTTTAGGAATTTTATTTAATTATGATTTAATAAATAATGAAACTTATATATATTTAAATCTGTTAACAAAAATCATATATTTAATATAATATATATTGTAATCAATTTTAGGAGTATAATATGTTTTCTTTAAATAGAAAATTAGATTCAAACTTAAAGGCTTGCATAATAACAAAACCCTATACTAACTATAGGATTTTAATTAAATATAAAAGATTTCAAGAAAGTATATTAAAAAAAATATCTTCCTATAAAGGTAATGTTATAAATCATATTGAACATTGTAAAATAATATCAGCTAGTCTTAACTCTAAAGGCATTCAGAGACTCTTAGAATATCCTGAAGTTGAATATATTTGCTTTGATGAATACTTATTTTTATGTGGTATTAGTGTTAATACTGCAAATAAAGTTAGATTTTCTAGCAAATCTAGAAATAAGGGACGAGATATTGGGGTTGCAATTATTGATTCTGGAGTTTATCCTCATCAAGATTTAACTTCACCATATAATAGAATTTCATCTTTTGTAGATTTAGTTAATAATTTAAAATATCCCTATGATGATAATGGTCATGGCACATGTACAGCCGGTATAATTGCTGGAAATGGTAAAAAGTCTAATGGTCTATATAGTGGAATAGCTCCAGAGTGTAAAATTTATGCATATAAAACTTTTGATAAAACAGGAAAAGGTTATTTTTCAGATATACTATATGCAATGGAATTAGTATCAAAAACTGCAGAAAAAAATAATATAAAAGTACTTTGTCTTCCATTTGAATTATTGAGTTATAATGTCTTTTTACAAAATTTATTTAGCTTAATGTCATCATTACTAGTAAGTAAAAACGTAACATGCATAATTCCAAGTGGAAGTAATAAAAATTTAGATGGATCAATTACAGGAATAGCTCTTTGTAATAACTGTATAACAGTAGCAGGCTATGATTCTACTGCAAACATAAAACCCTATAAATATTCCTCAACAGGCTCTTTAAGAAAGGATTCTAAGCCAAATTTATGTGCAGCATGTGTTGATATAGTTTCTTTAAATTCTGATACTAACTTCATCTCTGAGAGAGATGGTAATAAGTTATATCCCTCTAAATTAGATTTGTCATATAAAACCTTTAGCGGAACTTCTATAGCTGCTGCGTATGTAGCTGGAGTTTGTGCATTAATTTATGAAGAAAATGAAAACTTAACGCCAAAGGATATAGCATCTATATTAAAAGTAGGTTGTGAACCATTAGATGATATTCCTTCTAATTATCAGGGAGATGGAAAAATAAATATTAAATTCATATTAAAAAGCTGAGATATCTCAGCTTTTTATTGAACTATATAGTTAGTTGGATCAACAGGATTGTCATTAATTCTTAATTCAAAATGCAAATGAGGTCCTGTACTAAATCCAGTATTGCCTACTTTTCCTATAATGTTACCTTTTTTTACCTTATCTCCAACCTTCACATCAAAACTACTTAAGTGACCATAATATGTACTCATATCATCGTCATGTTTAACTATAATTAAATTTCCATATCCTCCATCATTAAATTGTGAATATATTACTTCTCCATCTAGGGCTACAATAACATCATCTCCAATATCACCTGCTATATCAATTCCCTTATGAAAGGAATTCCACCTTTCCCCATATCCAGAGGTCATGTATCCCCCCCTAGTTGGGTGACTTAAAAATGCAACTCCATCTTCATATGGATTTTTGCTTCCTCTATATATCTTCTTGCTAACTTGCTCTTTTATAATTTCTTGATTTAATACTCTTGTGTTGGTAATTTCACCTGATTCTATTGTTATTTCCTTTAGTACTTTTTTTACTCCATATTCCCCTTCTTCTACTTTACTTTCTCCTATATATAGCTCATCTGTAGGAATAATTAAAGTTGATGGTTCAATAGTGTTTACTTCTTCTTTTACATATTTAATATTTATCTTTATATCTTGCGAATCCATCTCTATTAAACTATAAATTTTATCAACTAACTCTTCATTGCTCTGAAGCTTCTCAATATCAAATCTTTCTTCTCTCAAATTTATATTTCCTTTAACTTGAGCAGACCTAACCATATCCTCTCTTATACTGTTTTTATTTATATATTTCTTTATTAAATTTTCTTTTACCTTATCTAAGTCACTTTCTGAAACAGTATATCCTATTACATCTTCATTTAACATTACTTCATAACCATTAACTTTTCCAGTTAAAGCAACCATTAAATTATCTAAAACATTATCAGAAATATTATTAGAATTTGAATAAAGTCTATTATTTAAGTCCATATTTAAGTTATTATTAACTTCTGCCCTAACCTTAAAAATATTAGTATTTAAAGTAACTATTATGATAATTATTGATAAGACTATTTTTCTTATTGTTTTATCATGCCTTACCCTATCTCCTTTTATATCCATAAATACTCCTTTCTTTTATTTAGGTAACAAGTACATTTATTATTTTTTCCATATTTCCAAATAATATTCTTATTATATTTCTTAGTTATGTTGAGGCATTCTACTCACTTTGTTATAATTGAATTACCGCATCATTACTTTTAGAAAGGTAAATGTAAATATGAGCACTTTTATGTTTAGGTCAAAACCTTTAAAATTTACACCTGTAAGTAATGTATTTATTGAAAGATACATGCCAAAAGCAAGAGGTGAATTTATTAAGGTTTATCTTTTAATGCTTAAATACAATTTTACAGGTGAACCTGGAGTTAATTCTACAGTTCTAGCTACAACATTAAATCTTTTAGAGTCAGATATTATAAATGCCCTTAACTATTGGAATGAAGAAGGTATTATAAAACTCCTGCCAATAGACAATATGGGAAACTTTCATATAGAGTTTATTGATTTATCTGAAGAAGGAACTAGTAATGTAGATAAATTTAATTTAGTTGAAGAATTAACTGATAATTCAAATGGATATATGTTAAAGGATATAGGAAAGCTATTAGGTAGAACCCTATCCCCTAGTGAAGTTGAAACTTATATTGGTTGGAAAAAAGATTTCAAATTTTCTTCTGAGCTTATATTAATATTAATAGAATATTGCGCTTCTAAAGGAAAAACTAATTTTAGATATATAGAAAAGGTTGCAATTGCTTGGAATGAAATGAATATAAAAACAGTAGATGATGCTCAAAACTATATAAGAAAAACAGAAGACAAATGGGGAACTTATAGGGAAATATTAAAATTCTTAGGTATAAGAAATACTGATATTATGAAGCCACAAGAAGATCTTCTTGAAAAATGGACTTCAACTTATGGATATTCTTTAGAAGTAATAAAAAAAGCTTGTGATATTTGTTTCCAAAGATTAAATAGAGCCGATTTTAAGTATATTGATGGAATATTATCTAGTTGGAATAAAGATAAATTAAAAACATTAGAAGATATTGAGAAAAAAGAAGCTAATTTTAAAAATTCATCTAATAAAAAAGCCTTTAATAATTCAAAGAACAACAATAAACCAAAACTACGTTTTGATAATTTTAAAGGCAGAGAATATGACTATGATGACTTAGAGAAGAAGTTGTTAGGATGGGATACTGATGATTAAAGGATACGAAAAAGAATTAATCTCACTTTATGAAAATATTAGAACAGAGGAAGAAAAAAATTTAATAAAAAGACGTAAAGAAATTGAATTAAATTATCCTGAAATATTAGAAATAGATAATTTAATTCAAAAAAAATCTCTTGCGCTATCTTTAGCTATTTTAAAAGGCCTAGATGAGGATGAATTAAAAAAGTATAAAAATGAAATAACTGACTTAAGAGTAAAAAAAAGCGAAGCTCTAGTAGAAAGAGGTTATGAAGCTGATTATTTAAATCTTCATTATAGATGTTCAAAGTGTAAAGATGAAGGATATATAGGAAATAGAAGATGTTCTTGTTATAAAAAGAAGTTAGTTTATCTTTACTACAAAAATTCAGAACTTAAAGACTCTCTTTTAACTAATAATTTTAATAACTTTAATTTATCACTATTTTCTCCTCATAAATTAAAAGAAGATGATAGATTTTCTCCTAGAAAAAATATGGAGAATATACTTAACTATTTAAGAGGTGAATATATTCCAAACTTTGTTAATACAAATGATAACTTACTATTTTATGGAGATTCAGGCACTGGAAAAACATTTTTAAGTTGCTGTATTGCTAAAGAGCTTTTAGATGATGGTTACTTAGTAGTTTATAGAACTGTTGATGAACTTATGAGTAATTTACGTGAAATAAGATTTGATAATAATTCAGATTTAGAAGATTTATTGGTAAATTGCGATCTTTTAATAATAGATGATTTAGGTGCTGAACAAATAACGGACTTTACTACTAGTGAATTTTTTAATTTATTAAATAAAAAACTTCTAAAAAAGAAAAAAATGCTAATATCAACTAATTTAAGTTTATTTGATATTAGGGAAACTTATACCGAAAGAATAGCATCTAGACTTCTAGGAAATTTCAAACTATATAAATTTTATACAGAAGATATAAGAATTCAATTAAATTTAAAAAGAAGATAAAAACTCTAGAGTTTTTATCTTTTTTAATATTTTATAAAAAAAGAGATAAATATAATTTCCTAAATAACAAAAAAAGCTTTAGATTATTCTAAAGCTTTGGAGCTGGCAATAGGAATCGAACCTACAACCTGCTGATTACAAGTCAGCTGCTCTACCGTTGAGCCATGCCAGCATGGTTCTAAATTGGCGACTCAGAAGGGGCTCGAACCCTCGACCTCCGGCGTGACAGGCCGGCACTCTAACCAACTGAGCTACTGAGCCATATATTGGTGGAAACAACAGGGATCGAACCTGTGACCCTCTGCTTGTAAGGCAGATGCTCTCCCAGCTGAGCTATGCTTCCATAATGGTGACTCCTAGGGGAATCGAACCCCTGTTACCACCGTGAAAGGGTGGTGTCTTAACCGCTTGACCAAGGAGCCATATTTCATTTCCGTGCTTGCCTTTCTCCCGGCGAGCACATTAACTATAATACATAAAATTTATTATAGTGTCAACACTTTTTTGCAACTTTTTTTTATTTTTTATTTTTATATAAATAAAACCTTTTAAAACCTAGAAAAATCTTGACTTTTAGCTAAATTAATCATCTTATTTATTTATAAGTTTTATATTATAATCTTAGTATACTAGAAAATATTTTTAAATATTATATTATTTTTTTAAGGAGATTTATTATGATTCATCATGATTTAATTATAGTTGGTGGTGGAGCCTCTGGACTTATGGCAGCAATAACTGCTAAGGATTTTGGTTTAGATGTTGCCATCTTAGAAGGAACAGATAGAATCGGGAAAAAAATTTTAACAACAGGAAATGGTAGATGTAATATTTCTAATAAAACTATATCTTTTCCATTTTTCTCTTATCACAGTGAAAACTCTGGTTTTTTCTCAAAAACTTTATCTAATTTTACTGTGGAGGATACAGAAAACTTTTTTTTATCATTAGGACTTCCTATTATAGAATTAAAAAACGGAAAAATGTATCCAAAATCACTTCAAGCTTCTTCCGTAGTTGATATTCTTAGATTTGCTATTGAGGATAGGGGCATACCTTTATATACAGATTGTAAAGTAAAAGATATCCACAAGGGAAAGATTTTTAAATTATCCACAGGTAACGAAGATAAAAAATTATTCACATGTGATAAATTAATTTTAGCCTGTGGAGGAAAATCCGCTGTTAAAACTGGATCCGATGGTTCTGGACATAACTTAGCAAAATCTTTAGGACATACAATAGTAAAAACTATACCTGGAATAGTTCAATTAAAATTAGATAGTCCTTATTTAAAATCAATATCCGGAGTTAAATTTGATGGTTATGCAACTTTATTAGTAAATAATGAACCTGTTAGAAAGGAGTTTGGAGAGATACTATTTACTGACTATGGAATATCAGGACCTCCTATCCTTCAACTTTCTGGATATGCATCAAAGGCTTTACTTAATAATAAAAAAGTTGAAATAGTGGTAGATATGCTGCCAAATGAAGATATTAGTGAAGTAGAAAACTTCCTTGAGGGACATTTTGCTATGTTTTCTTATAGGCCTCTTATAGATTCATTGATAGGAGTTATTAATAAGAAACTTATTCCTGTAATTTTGAAGGCTTCTGGAATAACAAATTTGCATATGCCTTGCTATGAACTAGAGTGGCATAATAAAAAAGCAATAATCAATACATTAAAATCTTGGAAGTTTATTTGTACAGATACTAATGGCTTTAATCAAGCCCAAGTTACTATAGGTGGGATAAATACTAAAGAAGTTAATCCTTCAACTCTTGAATCTACATTAGTTAAAAACTTATACTTCTGTGGAGAAATACTTGATGTTGATGGAGATTGTGGTGGATTTAATCTGCAATGGGCTTGGAGTTCTGGTCACTTTGTTGCTAAAAATATAGCTGAAAGAAATTAAATATAAAATTGGGTGAAAGTTCAGCAAAAGCTGAAACTTCATCCTTTTTTATTACTTTAAACTTTCTTCCAGCATCCAATTAATTTAGTTAATTGTTTATTATCTAGAGTTTCTATTTTGTGTATAGTTACTATTGCTTCATCCTCTTCTCTTACATCTGTAAGTACCCTAACGGTTTCTCCATATTTACATTCTTTTTCAAATGTTACCTTTATTTCATCTAATGTATAATTATCTACTATTTCTTCTGGTAATGTTTCTATTGCCCAATCTATATATTTCGTATTATTTACGTGTTGATTTGAATCTATGTCAGAATATCTAACCTTAAATGTATCTTCATATTTATATTCAGTAATTGTTTCAAGTCTTGGAATTTTAAATTCTTCTTTAATATCTCCTTCAACACCATATACATCATATTGCTCTTTAGGTATTCTCATCATTCTTCTTTTTTCTAAATTAATTAATAAAAATATAGCATTTGCTGTAACTATTACATTCCCATTACTATCCTTAATTTCATAGTTTCTTAAGGCATAAAACTTTTTAAAGCCAACTGGTTCAGTTTTAACTGTAAGTTTTTCTTTATACATTGGATTTCTAACTATTTTAACATGATAATTATAAAATACCCATGTCATATTGTTCTCAATTAGACTTTCCATTCCTGATCCTAATTCTTCTGATTGCTTTGTACCAATATCAGATAATATATTGATTATCATTGACATATTGGCTTTTAAATTTTTATCTACATCATAATAATGTAATTCATATTCTTTTTCATATGACTTTCCCATAAACTACCTCCTAATAATAAATATTAAAACTCTGTATTACTACAGAGCTTCAATATAAAATACAAATTAAATAACTCCTATACTTAGATAATTGGATCTATAAAACTATTTCCTGAATCATCATTATTTCTAAACAAATTATCTTTTGATCCAATCCTATCTAATACTAAAATATTTAGATAGGAAATAACGTATATATTCATTATTACTTGCCCTAAAATTGCAATTATAAAACCTATAAAAGGTAATAATTCAAATATCCATAGAACTATTATTACACCTATATAAATACCAGATATAGCTGCTAGTTTTCCAATAGTTGACCAAAAATATCCCTTTTTAAACAAAAGAAATGCTTCTCTTATTGAATCAATTACGCCTAAATCATTAACTATAAATATTGAATTAAATAATTTTATAAATGGACTAATAATAACTATTATCGCTATTGCACAAGGGATAACTATAAATGCCCCTATTCCTAGAGTTATTAATGATAGTATTATTACTAAGAATACTAATACTAATATTACTCCCAAAAACATAAACCATGCTAATATGTTTAACCCTATAGCACTCCACACTCTATTCCATACGTATCTGGTGGCACTTTTCCAACTAACTACATTCCCCTTATTTGCATCATCTAAAATCTTAGTATTTACTAAAGTTGCAAATAATGAAATAAATCCAGATATAATTGCCATTACTATAATTAATAATATAGTACCTATTCCTATTGCTCCGAAATTTCTATCTAAATTTGAAGAATAAATAGACATACTTAAAAAAGCACTCATTGCTAATGTAGCCCCTATTATAATAGGTATTATCATTGCTGGTATCATAAATATCCCTATAACCTTTAAAAGTTCTAAAAAGTTATTAGTACACAAATTAAATGCCCTAGATAAAATTTCACTTATTCTTAATTGGCTTCTTCTCTGCTCCACAATACTCCCCCTTTAAACGTATTATTTATATATATTCATTTTATCATAATATTTTACTATTTTATAATTTTTTATTAAACTTTACCAAATTTATATAAATATAAAAACAATAAGGCTACATAAATTTTTTAATAAAACTTATGTAGCCTTAATTTATAATTTTTAATATATTATCGTGCTCTACCAGTAATGAAATCAATTATAAATACTATTGCAGCAACTACTAATAATATATGTATAAATCCACCACCTATTCTTAGTAGCAATCCTAATAGCCAAAATAGAATAACTATACCACCTAACCATCTTAAAAATGCCATAATATTACCTCCTATCTATGATTTAAATCATCTTTCACTTCATTTTTTCCTTCATTGAACTTTTCTTTAATTGTATCTTTAACTTTTTTTACATCCTCTTTTTTTTCATCTATAAATTCCTTAGTATCTTCTTTCTTATCTTTTATAAAATCTTCTGCATTATCTTTTTTCTCATTAACATCTTTTTTTACTTCGTTTTTAAAATCTTTAGCTTCTATTTTTTTCTCTTCTATAAAATTTTCTAATTTATCTTTACTTGTCTTCATAACCTCCAAATTCCTTTCTTTTATTTTTTTTATTATTTTATTTATTTCTTCGGATTTAGAGCTTATGGCTACCCCAGTTATAACACCAACTGCAGCACCCAAAGCCATTGATAATCCTAATTTCTTATTTCTTTGTCTCTTTTGCTCCGTTAATTTTTTAGTTAATACTTTCTTTAATGTAGTCATATCTCTAATCCCTCCTCTAATCATTTTTATAAATTATTTCACATAATATATTTGATTAGTTGTAAAATGAACTTGAACTAAATAAAAAAATCCATAGGATTACTTTTCGTGTTAAGATTGAGTTGCGAA
>NZ_JACSQZ010000067.1 GCF_014836325.1 Clostridium gallinarum | reverse complement strand
CTGGATTGACTTGGGGCATACTCATTTTATATTAAATATTATTGGGATGCTCCTGGATTGACTTGGGGCATACTCATGGAATAAATAAAAACTGAACAAATTTGTTCAGTTTTTTTATTTATTCTATGTCTATTAAAATTATATTCTCGTTCACCATTTCATAAAACTCTTTTAATTCCTCAAAATATCTTTCCTTTTTATTAAAATATATGTTAGCTATATATGCTGTAAAATCAGCCATTTGAATTAAAGGGGTTTTATAGCTATTTGATTGAGCTATGTATGGACTGATTCTGTCATTACTTCTTGTTTTAACATAATGTCTAAAGTAATTTTCAATTAAATCGTTTCCCTTATCAAATACTAATATTCCATGTTCATCAATACTTTTCAAATACTCTTCATATGCTTCTACTAATCCTTTCATAACTTGTTCATTTAAATAATACTGTTTTTCTTTATTACTTCCTGATACTTTTTCCTTAATCTTATTCTTCTCACACTTAACTATAATTATTTTTATTTTATTATCTCTTATAAATTCAAATATCTCTCTTATCAGAGAACTTTTTTCTTCTTTACTTAAACATATATACTCCTTTTTACCATGTATTAATTCTGTTGCATGTAGTTCAAATTCTCTAAATAAATATTGTTTAAATAAATACTTTACATCACTATTTTTTAATCCTTCTATACTTTTTGCAACTAGCTTGTCCATTATTTTTTTACTAATTTCTTTAACTTTGTTTTCTATAAAAGTATTAGCATGTATAAATAATTCATTTGTAATTACTACACCACTAAATAAGAATATTGGTTGATCATTGTCATTAATTTCTTTTGAACCAGAATCATCAATATAAAAAGTTATCATATTATTATACCCCTGTATTAATTAATTTATGACTTAAATTATATCACATTTATGGAATAAACTATTAATGCTTTAATCTATTAAATTTATTTTATTCTATTAATCTTTAGTGAATAACAAAAGCCAATGATTTATGATCATTGGCCCTATGTACATGTTTTACTAATAAAATGTATAAAATTATAATAGATATTTCAACTTACCACTACTATTTAATCATTTTGGGTGAATGTTAAAGCATATGTTCTAAATTGCTCAATGCTTTCTGTAACTTCATTTTCGGGCTTTATTTTTAAAATTATTCTTGGAATAAATCCAAATGGTTTCCCCATAAAAACTAAATTATCATCTCTATGCATAACATATAGTTCATCATTTATTTCATACGGATTAAAAAATTGTCCTTTATCAAATGCTGTTTTAAAATCCTTATTAAGTAAAAATTGATTTTCATCAAATACTTCAAATACATAAGGTATAAAGTCATTTGTTATAAATTCATTTAGATTATAAAGAATCTCATCGGATTTATTTCCACATCCTTTCACCATTATACTCCAAAGATTATGTTTTTTATGATTTATAGTAGACAATCCATCATCTTCATCATCTTTTATTTGATAGTTATCAGAACATGCATTAGATAAATAAATATCCTTAATATGCTCATTCACTTCAAAAGGGATTTTTCTCATTATATTACACTCCTTTCCTATTTAATACCATATAATACATAATATATTATATTACATTCACTAATTTCGTTAAATGAAATTTTCACGAATAAATAAAAAATTACGATTTTAAGCCATTTGTTGACTATACAAAATAAAAAAAATAATAGTTTTTAGTTTAATATAAATAAACTTATTCAAAAAAAGATACTATTTCGCAACTGTAGTTACGAAATAGTATCTTTTTTAATTTTTCAATCAAAGAAAAAAAGTATCCATCCCACAAAAATTAATACGTTTTTTCTTTTCTTAAATCAAATTTACTAAAGCAATATTTAGGTGATAGCCTAAATATTGCTTATATTATATCATATTTTCTATTATTATAATTATTTATAATAAATCTTCTCTATTAGATCTTAAGTACTTTTCTGTTATTTCATCTATTAAACTATTTAGTACTGTTTGATAGCTTAAATGAGGAAATATCTCTTTAACTTTATCAATCTTATCCCAAACTTCTTTATATAATCTTATAGTTTTAGCTATAGGCTTATCTTCACTATAGTATATTTTTAATCCTATGTCCTTTGTAACTTCTTTAGAACTATCTTGTATACGCATCATTTCTTTAAATGCTTTCTCCAGCATATCAACTTTTTTAATTAAATATAAAAATTCTTGATTTTGCATTAAATCAATAGAATTACTAGAACCTATTTTCTCAACAGCTGGCTCAGTTACGTGCTTTTTAACTACTTCGGGCTTTTTATAACCATCTTGCAATACAAATTGCCCGTTTATCTTTTTAACATTTTTTCTAGCTAATCTTTTAGCAATAACCCTTTCATTAACATTAAAATCATTTTCTTCAATATCTTTCATAGTTCTACCTTTTAGTAATTCAGTGTTAATATAGTCAATAATCTGTTCTAAACTCATATCTTCATAAATCATAACTAACCACCTTGTAACCAAATTGTATCTAATATTAATATATCATTTAAGTTAGTATATATGAATAAAAAATTAAAAATATCTTATATAAAACAACAACTTCCCTGTTGTTGTTTTATATGTTTTATTTAAAACTTTGTTTTAAATGTTTAGGATACCTTGAAAGCCTTGATATAACTATGTTTTAAAATTTAAATAATACATTTCCGTACCTAAATAATACATTTCCGTACCCAAATCTAGTTTAAATAATACATCTCCGTACCTAAATAATACATTTCCGTACCTAAATAATACGTATACTTGTATATTGTATTAGTATTTATAATTATGGTAATATATTCTTCAGGGGGGATTTTATGAATAAGGATTATATAGTAACTAAATCTAATACATTAGTAACTGCAAATTATGATTTGAGTTTACAAGAACAAAAGTTAATACTTACTCTTGCAAGTATGGTTCAGCCAAATGATGAGGAATTTAAAGAATATGAATTTAAGATAAAAGAGTTTATGGAGTTGTTAGGTGTAGATACAAAAACAAAATATACTGAAATTCCTAAAATAACAAAGGAACTTATGAAAAAAGTATTTGAAATAAGAGAAGGACAAGATATTGTACAATTATCATGGCTAAGCTCAGCTAGATATAAAACTGGTAATGGAGTAGTTGTATTAAAATTTGACTCGTCTCTAAAACCATATATGTTGCAACTTAAAGAGCTTTATACTAGTTATAAGTTAGAAAATATTCTATCTTTAAGAAGTAAATATTCATTAAGATTATTTGAGGTTTTAAAGTCTAATCAATTTAAAAAGGTTTGGATAGTTGAATTGGACGAATTAAAAAAAATACTTGGAGTAACTGAAAAGTCTTATTCAGTATATCAAAATATTAAAAATAGAATTGTAATACAAGCTCAAAAGGAACTTAAAGAAAAAACAGATATAGAATTTAATTTTGAAGAAATCAAAACTGGTAGAAAAGTAACTTCATTAAAATTTTATATTCACTCAAATAAAGTTAAAAAGACAACTGAAAATAAGATTACTCATACTATAGATGAGGTATCAGCAACAGTTGTAGAAGGTATTGAAGATGATATAATTTCAGAAATAAGAAATATAATAAACCGTATATGTAATAAAGATATAACTGATAAATCTGCAAATGAAATTTATAAATCTGCACTTGAAAATAAAGATTATGTTAATAAGACGTTAGAGTTAATAAAGGAAGTTGCACAGTATTCTTTAACACAAAATATAAAAGCTAGCTTCGTAGGATGGTTTAAGACTATGGTTATAAATTATGAAAAACCAATAAAAAAATCAAAGCAACTTAAATTTGATAATTTTAAGGGACGAGATTATGATTATGATGATCTTGAAAAGAAGCTTTTAGGATGGGATTAATAAAAAAGCATTATACTCATTTTTTATATTGAGTATAATGTCTTTTTTTATTTGTAAAAAGATATAAATAAACTAATACATTTACGTACCTGAGATATTGAAATTACTATATTTTAGAAATTTGCAATAGACATAGAAAATAGCCTATATTTTTATATAATTAATTAGATTTTAAGCTTTTAATTAAGTTATCAATGGCTTCTTTATCTTTTCTTTTAATAGATTTAGTACTACTAGATATAAACTCCATATACTTTTTCATATAAAAGAAATCATTTCTAGTTTCAACTTCAAAGTCAGGAGTATTATCATATATTTTTTTAGAAGCTATATAAAAATCAGATTTGTTATAAGCATTATCAGTGTGTAAATTAAAATTTTGCATTGTTCTTAGAGCCTTTGCCTTGGCCTCTTTAGCTTTTTTAAATTCATTGTATAAGTTATAGGCCCTATGCTCTGCATAGCTATATATAATTATCTGTATTTTTTGAAAGTCAAGGCTTAATGAATTTATTGAATTTAGTTGTTTTAAATAGCCATATGCTGATTTAAAGTTTCCAGTATCAAAAATAATAAATTCTAAGGTCTTATCTTTAATTCTAACTATAACTTTTGATATGTTATATAAATTCTCAAATACCTTTTGAACTTCTTTAACCTTTGGACGTGTTGTTTCATTTACGGATGTATTTATTTTATTAAATGCTTTTTCAGTTTCTAGAAGTTCATTTTCCTTACTAGATATTTTTTCTTTAAACTCATTTATTATCTTATTTATGTTACCTATTGCTGAATTTTTAATTAAAAAGTTTTTATAAACTGAACTTCTAAGTTTTTCTAAGTATTCAATCTCTAAATTCAATTCTTTGATTCCAGTTTTTAGAATTTTTTGTGATTTTTCATTTAATTCATCTTTAAAACTATTGTATTTTGTATCTAAGGTAAGATATTCATTATATTCTTTAGATGAATTTAAAAGGTCTATTTCATTATTAATTTTATCTATATGCTCTGCAAATTTCTTTTTTTCATTTTTTAATTTTTGAACTTCAAATTTTAAGTTTTTTATTTTTTCCTCAGTTTTTTTATACCAGTTATTATATATTTCAGTATTTCCATTATGATTTTTGAGAAAAACAATATCCTCAAGTGATTTCATAATAGATTCTTTATCAATTAAATCTTCACCTTGTGTTATCAAATGGAATTTATATGCCGAAGATAATAATTGCTTCTCTGTTGGATTTTTCTCAACCTTTTTAACGCTTATCCTATTCTTCTTAATCTTTGAGAAATCTTCTTCACTATCTCTTAAATATAAGTATTTCATTGCAGTATCAGAAAGATAAATGTATTTATAGTTTTTATTTATATTTTCCATACCTATTAGATTGTTTTCTATCATTCCATTAACTATAGTTTTTCCACTAGGTATAAGCTTTTTAAATTGATCTAGAAAACAGTAATTTCCTGCTTTCATTATCATCTCTAAATAAGGTTTATACTTAAATTCAGCAGCTACAAAACTATCTAAGGAAATAATATCATCTCTCACTATAGCTTTCATTAAAAACACTCCATTCTTGAGCAACCAAGACTAGTTGCTATTTCTTGCTTAAGTTCAATTTCAACTCTAGTATAACTAGATCCGATACTTTCAATAGCAATTAATTCTCCATTAACTTCAATTGCAGCATCAATGCAAGTCTTAAGGTCTCCAGATCTATCTGGATACATTTCATAATACCTGTCTATTAATTCTCTTTCATGCTTCCAGGTATCTTGAGTATTAGTATCTAGTTTATGATAAACTTCTGTCAGTTTAATATCATGTTCAAGATGATTGGTTTGTGCTGCACAAAAACTTGTAATTCCAAATTCTTGCCTACAGTAGTCCTTCCCAACTTTATCAAGCTGAATTATAAGGTTGTTTTCGCCCCGAACAATATGTTCGGAAGTCTTTATATATCCACTTTTCTCTAGTTTTTTAAGTCTATCCATACTAATGCCACAATACTCCTTAGCTTGACTTGAATTACATAATCCCGTCTTACTAAGCTGCTTAATAAGATCTCTATCTCTCCCAGTAACAACTTTTATAGTTGATGCCTTTCTTCCCCTAGCCATTAGCAAGCCTCCTTATAATAAGCTTTTCTTTATAAACTTTCTTATCAAGTATTTCGAATTCCTTACTATTTTCTATAGTTTCAACGATACATTTAAATTCATATGGCTTAATTTGCCCATTTTTAGCTTCATAGAACGGTTTTTGAGTTTCTATAACACAAAAGGTCTTTGTAACACGCAGAAGCTCATATAAAACGAATTTGAGCCTATCTGGAGATATGAACATTAGCACAAAGTTACAAAGCACTATATCAAATTCTTTGTCTTCATAAGGCAATCCATAATTTATATCATGCTTTATAAAATTAACATTAAATTTATTAGGTTTAGTGCTAGGCTTAGGATCCAGTTTATCAATACCATATAAATTTTCAAAACCTATTTTATAAAAGAAATATAAATTTCTATAATGACCACATCCAACATCCAGTATTTTATTGTTTAAATTAAGTTCTTGATGATATTTTTTTAAGAATAATAAATTATAACTACTATAACCTTCCTTTAGATGGTTACTTATGAGAAAGGACATACTCACTTCTCCCTTACCTTTTGATTTAAATTTTCAAATTGGTATAAACTTGTTTTCGAGTCGTAGCCATTAAAACCAATCTTTGATTGGCTTGTTTTTGCGTAAAGCAAAAATTTTCATGGCCATTGCATTCGTCAGAATGTAATAGACCGAAAACAAGTTTATCTAGACAAAAATATAAATTTCTTGTCTAGATTCTTTATTTAAATGTATTTTGCTATAAATATCATATGTAAATTTTATATTATAAATACATTTTCTAAAAACAAATTATTTTTACCTATATTAAAATACCATCTTCTATTTTTATAATACGACTGCATTTTTCATAGATAGATTCATCATGTGTAACTATAATTATAGTATGCCCATTTTTATTTAATTCTTTAAATAAATTTATTATTGATTCTCCTGTTTTTTTATCTAAGGCACCAGTTGGTTCATCTGCTAATATAACTTCTGGATTATTAATTATAGCTCTTGCAATAGCTACTCTTTGATTTTGCCCACCAGATAAATCTGTAGGATATAATGATGATTTATTACTTATTGAAAGTTCATTTAATAAATTACTTATATTTATTTTTTTTTCTTTTGTTATTTTTTCTTTTGAATATTTTAAAGGTAAAGTGATATTTTCATAAACAGTATAGTTTTTAATAAGACCAAAATATTGTAAAACAAATCCTATATTTTTATTTCTTATTTTTGATAATTTATTAGAATTTAAACCTTTTATATTTATAGAATTAAAGAAATAATTACCTTCATACTCATTATCTATACACCCTAATATATTTAGTAATGTACTTTTTCCTGAGCCAGATTTTCCAACTATAGCTACAAATTCACCTTTATTAATTGTTAAACTTATATTTTTTAAAGCTTGTACTTTATTTTCATCTTTTCCATATAATTTACTTATATTTTCTAGTTCTATAATTTTCATTAATAATTTCTCCTCAAAATTTCATTAATTGTTAAGCTTTTTATTTTAATTATTGGAAAAAGTGAAACTAATATACTTAAACAAAAGCTTATTAATACTAATTTAATACTATTATTAGTATTTAAGATTAATATTGGATTATCTTTATAAATAATTTTTATAAAGATAATAGTTAATATGATACTAATTGTAAAAATTACAATTATTTCGTAAAAAATTCTAATAATAATATCTTTTATTGTAGCTCCAACTAATAAATTTATTATATATTCTTTAATATTTCTTATAATCATGCTTGATAGTACCATTATAAAAGATAAAATAGTAAATGTTATCATAATAATAGACATTAGCTTAAAAGGAAATAAATATGCATTAAATTCTTTATTATATTTATTTATATTTTTATCTAATTTTATAATATCTAAGTCTATTCCAATCTTGGATGAAAAATCAATTAAATCAGTTAATGAACTTTCTTTTTCAAAAAAATAATACCCCATAGTTATATAATTAAATACTTTTAATTTTTGAATCATTAATGAATTTTCATCTGTTATACTAATCAATGGTCTATTTAATTCATAAGGGAGTATTATATAATCATCTAATACTCTAATATTTTCACCAGATCCATTTTCAGCTATATTACTATTTTTATTAATAAAACCAGTAACTATCATATTTTTAGTTGTTACATCACCATCATAATCTACATAAGAATATTCTATTAAATCATTTAAATTAAAAACATTGTAATAATTATATCCTAATAAAATAGGCATATAATCCTCATTAGATTTAGAAAATGTATCATCATATTCTATTATTTCTAATCCTATATCAGATAAATATTTTTCACTAATGTAATATGCCTTAGCTCTATTAAAAATCTTATTATTAACAAATACATAGTCTTTTTGATGTTCATTAATTCCCAAAGGCTTTTCAATATCTGCAAATATAGATGTTTCACTTAAAGCATATAAAGATATATCTTTATTTCTATCAATATATTCTTTTAAATCATATAATTTATCAATATCAATATCTTCTAATTCTAAATATTTTTCATTATTTACTACATAATAATTATTATTTGAAAATTTAGAGTTTAGAGTATTTATATTCTCTTGTAAATTAACTTCATTTCCTATTACTTTATATATTAAAATAAGTGAAATTACTAATTGAAGTATAGTCAAAACAGTAAAAAATGATTTATCAACTAAACTTCTTATAGCAAATTTAAAATTTATCATAGTCTAGCCCCTTTTATATTTTGATGTATATTTAATTTTAAAACTTTATTTACAGGAACAATTAAACATATTGTAGAAAATAATGTTGAAATTAAAACTACTATAATAATACTTTTTATATCAGTAGCAATACTATTATTTTCTATAGCAAACTCATTTAATAAACTTGTATACTTCAAATATTCAAATGTTATTAATGCGAAGATACTGGAAGAAAATAATGAAATAATATATCTTTTTATTAATAATAAAATTACATCTATTGATGATGCCCCTATTAATCTGCGAATTCCTAATTCGTATTGCTCAGAATCTATCCAATACATATTAATATTAAGTATAGTAATTAAAAGAACTAGGCATACGATTATTAACATAGAAATAACTCTTGCGTGAACAGCTAATGACTCAATTAGTGGATTTTTATTAGAGACTATAGGATTAGCTGTTAATTCAGCTTTACCAAATTTTCCATATAACGCTTTATTAAAATTAGCAATACTTCTATCAGTTTCATCATCATTACAATAGGTATAAAAATAATTATCTGCTGATTGTGAAAATTTATTATTGTCAACTATAGCAGATAAATTTATATATATATCCTTATTATAAGAAGACTTTTTTGAGTCTAAAAAACCAACTACATTATATTCTTCATCGTTATATATAAAAAAATAATTATTATTTACTTTTTTTAATTGGTTAATGATATTATCTTTAACTATTACTACTTTATCTTTATTCAAATATTCATTATATGAAATTAACCTTCCACTTGAAAGATTTAAATTGAAATCAGATTTTTCTCCGTTAAATATTCCATCTATTGTTAATGTATTATAATTATCAATATCAATAGAAACAGATAGAAATGTATTATCTTTTATATCTATGTTATTTAATACATCTTTTAAAAGAATTTTATCTGTCTTTCTATTTATGTAAAAAGAAACTGTATTATTCGGATAAATTAAATTTCTATTGTAAATTTTATTTGTAAGAGATATTACACTTGATACTATTATCATTGAAAAAACTCCTATTAAATAAAAAACAAAAAACAATATCCAGTACTTAGAAAAACTTTGCATTTTTTTCAATATCATAATTATTACACCCCAAAATTAAAAATTATAGAAGAAATATCTTCTATAATTTTTAAATAATTTTGATTACCAGCCCCAGCTTGTTGCACTTTGTGTTTTTGAATAATGATTAGCGCCAGTAAAAGTTTCTAATAATCCCTTTGATTTTACAGCATATGCATTACCACTTTCGCTACGATTATATGCTCTTTCCACTGAAGGATTTCCGTTTGCAGATGTATAAATTTTTACTGTTGCATATGAAAATGCAGCTTTAGTCCATGCCTCAGCATTTTGCGTTAAAAAATTTCTTCCAGTAGAACCATAATCATAAATATAATCTGGTTCAGCTGCGTAAGATACTATTGGTAATGAGAATATCGATAATGATAATAACATTAAAGATATTTTTTTCTTAAAATTTTTCATTTTTCTCCCCCCCCTTTTACATGTACACTATATCATTTTTTTGCTTTTATTCAATATTATGTAATTAATTTAATAAAAAGTATATTTATTAAATTGATTCATTTTTAACCAAATTATGTATTTATGATTTTTAATATAATAAAACAAATATATAAATAGCTTCTTTGTCTTTTCATACTATTGACACACTAATATTCTATTATTGTGTTTATCACAAAAAAAAGTTGTATAATAATAGAATAGAATTTATATTTTTAAACTCTAGATTAGAAAATGAAAATATTAAGTTTATAAATAATTAAATATAATAGCTTTTTTAGGAGAGATTTATGGGGAAGAAATCATTAGGAAAAAACTTTTTAATATTATCACTATCTGGTGTTGTTATAAAGGTTTTATCAGCATTATATGTACCTATTTTACGAAGGATAATTGGAGTAGACGCCTATGGAGTGTATGGTGCAAGTTATAGTATATTTATTTTTATATTAGCAATAACCTCAATGGGTGCTCAACCAGCTATAACTAAAGTAGTTAGTGAATTTAGAGCAATAGGAAATAATAAAGATTCACTAAGAACAATGATACTTGCCAAAAAATATTTAATATTAATTGGCGGTACAATAACAATCCTTTTTATATTTTTCGCTAAACCTATTGCGAGTATTATGAAGTGGGAACAAGCTACGATATCAATAATATTTTTAGCACCAACAATTCTTTTTTCATGCATTTTATCTGCTTATAGAGGATATTTACAGGGTATTGAAGAAATGAAAATTATAGCTATATCTCAAATAATAGAACAGTTAGCTAATATAATATTCAGTCTATTTTTTGCAAAACTACTTATAGATATTAGTTTAGAGTTAGGAGTTGCAGGTGGAACTATTGGAAGTAGTTTAGGGGCAATTACTGCCATAATATTTATTCATTTTAATAAAAAACCCTACCAAGAAGAGTATATAAATGCTAATAAAATAAAAAAAACAAATACTGATAAAAAAATAATAAAAAAACTATTAGTATATGCATTACCTATTACGTCATTAGTAGCAATGCAAAATGCTAGTGGATTAGTAGATACATCAATTGTAAAGATAAGACTACTAGCAGTAGGTTTTTCTAATAATGATGCCAATACTTTTTTTGGTATATTAAATTCTTATAACACTATTCTTTATGTACCATTAGCCATTATTACATCATTAAGTGCAGCAATTTTCCCTAAAATAATAATAGCTTTTACTGAAAAAAATAGAAAAGAACTTAAAAGCCAAATAAATTATGTATATAAATTAATATTTATGATTACTATTCCGTCTACTATTGGTTTATCAATATTAAGTAAGGAAATATATCTACTTATCTTTGGTGAAATACAAGGCTATAAACTTATGTTATTTGGTTCAATCGTACTTATTTTTATGTCATTAACAACAATTCAGAATACAATCTTTCAAGGTATAAACAAGTTACATTTAATTTTACAAACTGCTTTTGTTGGTGTGATTATCAAAGTTATAGTAAATTTTTTATTAGTAGGAATAAAAGATTTAAATATATTTGGAGCGGTTATAGCTACTTTACTTTCTTTCTTAATTCCTACAATAATAAATCATATAAAAATTAAAAAGATATTTAAAATAAAAATATATTTAAAAAGCTTCATTATACTTCCATTTGTTTCATCTATATTTATGACATTAGTTGTAAATATATGCAAAATAATTTTCGAAAAAGTTATAAATATAATTGAAGGAGAAAGACTTATAATTGCAATAGAAGTAATAATATTAATTACTATAGGAATATCAATTTATTTAGTATGTATGATCATTATTGGAGGAATAAGAAAAAAAGATTTAGATTTTTTGTTTCCTTCAATGTATAAGTTACTGCCTAAATTTATCCAAGAAATTATGCAAGATTAAATTATTAAAATAATTGGATATTAAAAATATACTAATATATATTAATAAATTTAATAAAGTAAAAAGTATACTATTTTCTTCTATTTAAATAAATATATTTTACAAAACAAAATAAATGTATGGTTTTAAACCATTTGGAAGCTATGGATTTTTAGAAAGTCCATAGCTTTTTGTTTACTATAAATAAAATTATAAAATCTCTCTATATAATCCTTAACTCACATTTGATTTTTGTAATTTTATTTCATTTATTTTATTTTTTGGTAAAAATAGTGTATAATATTCCATAGATGCTATATTTTAGGTGGTGAATGCGATGAATTCTTTTTTAACACTTTCAATACTATTTAGTGATTTTATTTAAAATGTATATCCCATTGATACATTAATATAACAATGGGATAAAGTATTACAACAGGATAACATAAATGGTATTTATTATAATTCTACTTTTGTAGAAAATCAACAATGCAAAAATATAACTTTTACTAATGCATATACTTACACTAATATCTATAAAGCAATCGCTGATTGGATGGATATATTAACAGGAATTATTTCTATACAAAGATATATCAGAACTTATTAAACATAAAAAAAAGTCTCTCTAATTTATAAATACTTTATTATAAATTTTCAAATTACACCTTTTATTATTAAAACAATTTCTAGATTAACTTATACAAAAACTTTTAGAAATTATAAAATTAATTTTAAAATTATTAATTAAATGGAGGAATTTTTATGAAAAAAACTTTAAAAAATACTTTAATGGCTTCTTTATTGTCATTTTGTCTCTTAGCTCCAAATCTTGCTTCGGCTAAACATATTGATTCTCTTTTATATCAGTGGGATGAACTTCACAAAAATTTTATGACTTCTACAGAAAGACATTTATATAGAGATATTACCTATACTAATGGCTATACTTTTACTGATTCACATGTAGATACTACTAAGTTGACAGATTATTTAGCTGGATACTATAGACTGACTTATACAAGAACTTATCGTACTTATTAATCATAAAATTAATATTTTTATCTTAACTTAAGATTAAG
This sequence comes from Clostridium gallinarum, assembly GCF_014836325.1. Classification (GTDB taxonomy): domain Bacteria; phylum Bacillota; class Clostridia; order Clostridiales; family Clostridiaceae; genus Clostridium; species Clostridium gallinarum. The sequence continues at coordinate 3,253 of NZ_JACSQZ010000067.1, read as the reverse complement.
TTTAATTAAGAATAATAAAAAAATAATTTTTTATTATTCTTAATTAAAAAAAATTATAATTTCAAATTTTAGAAAGAAGGACACCAATGAATACACTAATTGTAAAAAACTTAAATAAAAGCTTTAAAAATATTAAAGTTTTGAACGAGATTAATTTCTCTATTGAAAAAGGGAATATAGTTGCACTAGTAGGACCTAATGGAGCTGGAAAAACTACGTTGATGAAATGTATAACAGGATTAACAACAATAGATAATGGTCTAATAGAAATAGATGGTACGTCTATTAATAAAAATCGTTCAAAATACTTATCTAATTTTTCATCTATTATAGAAACACCTTCACTTTACGAAATGTTAAGCGGATATGATAATATAAATTTTATTAAAGAAATTAATAATATCTCCAAAGAAAAATTTAATGAAATATTAAGCTTTGTCAATCTAGGTGATAGAATTTACTCTAAAGTTAAAACTTATTCATTAGGAATGAAACAAAAATTAGCATTAGGTATGGCTTTACTTACTGAGCCTAAATTATTAATATTAGATGAACCAACTAATGGTCTAGATCCATCAGCTTCATCAGATTTATGTAATTTGTTATTAGAAATGTCTCGCAAAATTAATATTAGCATATTAGTGTCTTCACACATATTGTCTGATTTAGAAAAAATATGTGATAAAATTATTTTTATTAAAGATGGTTCAATATTTTTAGAAAATAAATCTGATTCTACTATTACTTTTAGCACTATCCTTTTAACATTTGATAATATAAATGAAGCTTTAATTTGTATAAATAATTATTCAATTGTAGATTCAATTAGTGAAGTAGATTCTTCAAACATAAAAGTTAAAATTAAAACAGATAAAATCTCAAAATTATTAAAACTTCTTTTAGAAGATAACTTATATTTCACTAATATAGATATTATTAAGCATAACATAGAAAACTCTTATAATTCTATTTATGGAGGAAATAACAAATGATCCCTTTAATAAAACTTGAATTTAAAAAATTCTTTAAAAAGCCTAAAAACGTAGTATTAATCATACTGCTATTTGTAATTATTTCTATTTTTATCAACTTAAATATAAATTTAGATAAAAATATTTTAAGAAATACCAAACTTTCTATTGATGCAGAAATCGACTCTCTAAATTCAGCTTTAATAAATATTGAAAATGAACTTATTAAACTTCCCGATAATGACAAGTTAAAAAATATAAAAAATATCTATAAAGAGAATTTATATTTATTAGAAACTCAAAAATCTGCCTATGAAAAAAACGATTCTATTCAAATATTAGAATGCCAAATTAAATTAGATAAAAATCTTTTAATTGAAATTAATAATGGTTCTGTAATTACACCTAAATCAGTAGAATACCTTAATGATAATATATCAATAAACTCAATTTTATTAGAAAAAGGTATTAGACCAATAAACGAAAATTCGACTATGGAATCTTTTAATTTCTTAAAGCTATTTTTAAACAGTCCTTTTAGTTTATTAATTATAATTTCATTAATTATTTTTTCATCGGATATAATATCAAGTGAATCTGAGAACAAAACATTCAATTTATTACTAACTCAGCCCATATCTAAAAATAAGATTTTAATATCTAAAACATTATCAATAATATTAATAAATACTTTACTATTATTATCGATTTTATTAATAAATTTTTTATTTATTGGTTTCACTCAAGGATTTGGTGATGTAAATTATCCTACGAGATATTTTATAAATGGTATAATACAATACATTCCTATATGGAAATTTACAATATATCTAATTATATTATTTGTTTTATTAATAATTTTTATATCTATTTTATCTATTTTTACTTCATCAATATCTAAACAATCATCCACATCATTTTCTATAATTATAATATTAACTACTACATTTTACCTTATTATAAATAATGGATTTTTTAAAGGAATATCTCATTTAATTCCTTTTACCTATATAAACTTATCTTCTGCTTTACAAGGTTACTTAGCTATTAATACTAACAATGTTAATATTAATTTATTTAATTCTATTATTATTTTAGTAATATATTCTTTACTTATTTTTTTATTAAATATATTTATTTTTAATAAAAGGTCTAACTACTAGCGGATTAAAATAAAAGTAATTTTAGTAAATATTATAATGTAGTACTTATGAAATACACATGTTATAGCATATTTGTTTATATTATTACAACAATAATTTAGTGAATAACAAAATCCAATGATCATAAATCATTGGATTTTCAATTACTATAAATTCAACTTTAACAAAGTTATATATTAGTTAGTCTTCCAATATAACTTTAAATATCATATCTAAACTCATATTGGATTCTAGTAATAATTTTATAGTACCATCACTACTTTCAAAAATAAATTCTTTATTTTCAAAATAATCATTATCACTTTTTTTTATTAATTTTCCCTTTATTGGATTTTCTACTGTAAAATCATTAGCCATAAATAAAATTATATTATATTCTTTATCATTTAATACCTTACTTTTAAATCTACTTTGAAAACATAGTTGCTGTAAGTCATTAAAGTATAATATTCCTTCATTATCAGCATCATTATTATATTTAGATATATAAGGTTGCAAATATGTATATACATTTCCATCATATTTTAATCTCATTCTTTTTATCAGCTGTAACTCTTCTAATTCCTTCATCCAACCACGTATTGTTCTTTCTGATTTTCCAAAATATTTTGCGATAGTTTTATTAGAATGCCATACTATACCTTCATAGTTATTTGCATGTAATCCTAAGTAAATGTATAATTTCAATCCGTTTCCACTGATATTTTTTAATTTATTTCCTTCTTCAAATCCTTGAAAAATTATAAAATATCCTGAATTCTCTAAAGAGCTCATTTTCCAATATCTAAAATTTTGTCTTAATATTAGAGATTTTTCTTTATTTCTTAAATTATTAAAATTCACAGTACTTATTCCTCCAATTAATTATTAAAGCTTAGTAGTACATTATATATATTACTATAATGGTTATCTTATTGCCACATAACTAAATAAATACATAACTAAAATAATATTTTTTTATATTTTACGTTTTTTTTGCCACATAACTATAAATACATATTTGCATACTTTTTCGTATAATATAATTAAAGATAGTGAAGACTATTATTGGGATGCTCCTGGATTGACTTGGGGCATACTCATTTTATATTAAATATTATTGGGATGCTCCTGGATTGA
>NZ_JACSQZ010000066.1 GCF_014836325.1 Clostridium gallinarum | reverse complement strand
AGCTATTCGATAACCAACTTGATCTCATTTATTCAACTTAAACGAAAAGTAGTTCAATTTCAGATTGCAATTTATAACATAATATATTTTAAGAAAATTTGAAATATTACAAAATTTCTATTGGCATTATTTTACCATATCATAATTATTTGTCAATAATTACTATTATATAATTAAAAATATTATAAGTATTTAATATAAACTTTTTAATTTTTTCATAATATTTTTTTCAAATAATAAAAAAAACCGTATTAAATATACTTTTTTGTATAATTAATACAGTTTAATATTTTATTTTTTATAGTTCTCTTCTTACTCTTATAGTTTGATCTCTTTTTGGTCCTACACCAACAATAGAAATCTTAGTTCCTGTCAGTTCTTCTATTCTATTTAAATATTTCTTCGCATTCTCAGGTAGCTCTTCATAGCTTCTAGCCTCAGCTACTTCTTCTCCCCACCCTTCAAATTCCTCATATATCGGTTCACACTTTTCTAAATCTTTTAAACTTGCTGGGAAATAGTCTATAATTTTTTGATCAAGCTTATATCCTGTACAAATTTTTAATTTATCAAGACCTGCTAAAGTATCTATTTTAGTAACACATAGAGATGTTAAACCAGAAACCCTAACAGTTGTTTTTAATATAACTGCATCAAGCCATCCACATCTTCTAGATCTACCTGTAGTTACTCCATACTCATGTCCTTTTTCTCTTATCCATTCTCCTATTTCATTATCTAATTCTGTAGGAAATGGTCCCTTTCCAACTCTTGTAGTATATGCTTTAGCTATACCTACAGCATTAGTAATCATATTGGGCCCAATTCCTGAACCACTTGCAACTCCACAAGCTGTTGTATTAGATGATGTTACATATGGATATGTACCATAATCTATATCAAGAAGCATTCCTTGTGCTCCCTCAAATAGTACAGTTTTATCTTCCTTTATTTCATCATATAATCTTACAGATGTATCTTGAACATAAGGTCTTAATCTCTCAGCTAATTCTAAATATTCATTAAGAATTTCTTCATAGTTTAACTCTTCTCCATCTAAAACATTAACTATATATTTATTTTTAGCCTCTATATTTTGTTTTAATTTTTCTTTAAAGATTTCTTCATCTATAAGATCACAAACTCTAATTCCACATCTTTCAAATTTATCAGTATAACAAGGTCCTATTCCTTTTCCAGTTGTACCTATGTCATTCTTTCCTCTTGCTTTTTCCTTTAACTTATCTAATATTTTATGATAAGGCATTATAACGTGAGCTCTATCGCTTACTATAAGTTTATTTGGTGTAACTTTAACACCTTCTTTTTCTAAATAATCTATTTCTGTGAATAAAGCCTTTGGATCAACAACTACTCCATTCCCAATTATATTTAATTTATCATCATGTAGTATTCCTGATGGGATTAAGTGAAGTTTATATTGCTTATCACCTACTTCAACAGTATGACCTGCATTATTACCTCCTTGGAATCTAACTATTACCTGTGCTTCTTCTGCAAGATAATCTGTCATTTTTCCTTTTCCTTCATCGCCCCATTGAGCTCCTAAAACAACAAATGCTGACATTAAACTGCCTCCTTATTTCAAGACTCTACAAGTCTTTCTTAATAAAATTAATATCCAAATACATATTAGCAAAGCGAAAAAAAACTTTCAACTTATTTATCGAATATTTTTATATATTATATATAAATAATTCGTATAATCGCCATATAAATATTTTATAATTGGAGTATATATTTAATATCTACAAATATCTTCAAAATATCACGAAAGTTTAAAATATATAATATTATTTATTTTATAATTCTTACATATTTTTAGATTTCTCTGCACATTTTTCTAAAGCCTTAATTATTGCAGCTCTAAATCCACCACTTTCTAATTCTGCTACAGCTTCTATTGTTGTTCCTCCTGGTGAACAAACCATATCTTTTAATTCTCCTGGATGTTTTCCTGTTTCTAATGCAAGTTTTGCAGAACCTAAAATAGCTTGTTCAGCCATTTTATATGCTTTATTTCTAGGAATACCGAGTTTAACAGCTGCATCTGCCATAGCTTCTATAAACATAAAAACATAAGCTGGTGAAGATCCACATAAAGCTATAAAGCCATGAAAGTCTTTTTCTTCTAACACTTCACATTTACCAAACATGTTAAAAATATTATTAATTTCTTGTAGATCGCTTGTACTCACATTCTTGTTTGGACAAATAGCTGATATTGCTTCTCCTACTAATGCAGGCGTATTTGGCATAGTCCTAACTATTTTATATTCATCTCCAAGCCATTTTTCCATATCACTTATTGATATTCCAGCTGCTATTGAAATAATTATTGTATCTTTATTAATATGTTCTTTTATATCTAGCAATATATCTTTAAAAATATTAGGTTTAATTGCTAAAAATAATATATTAGAAAATTGTGCTACCTTCTTACTATTTAATGTAGACTTAATAAGAAATTCCTCTTCTATATTTTTTTTAGAGCTTTCACTTTTAGTAGAAACAAGTATATTATCCTTACTTATCCTATTAGACTTTAAAATTCCTCCAAGAATTGCTTTTCCCATATTCCCGCAGCCTATAAATCCAATTTTTTTATCCATATTCTTCACTTCCTAATTATTATTTTGTAAATAAATTTCTTGTTTTTTATAATTTATGAACTTGACCATTATACTCATAGGATATCTTTATTATTAAGTTGCAAACTATTTATAAGGAGGGATAGTTATGAAAAATAATATAATAGAAATTAATAAAGATGAAAAAAATATAAATCCTATTATAAAAGTCATAGATAAAGATAGTTTTTATGATATATACATATACTTTAAAAATCTAACTAAAGACGAAATAGTTTTAAAATACATAAATAACTTTCTTATTTTAAACCTCTCCTTAAAAAATAGTAAAAATGATTTATTAAAATTTAAAAGAATTCTATATTTAAATAAAATAAATATAGATACTATCCAAAATTCGGTACAAGCTAATTTTATTTATTTAAAGGTCTTTAAAACTTAATTCTTTTATAATAGTTTTAAAAAAAATTTAATAAAAAAACTCCCTTAGGAGTTTATAAAACTAATTTATTTTAATTCATTAATAGGCTGTTTATAGAACAGCCTATTCTTTATATACAAGTTCTAAATTAGCAAATTTACTATGAGCACCAATCCAAGCCATCTTAACAGTACCAACAGGACCATTTCTTTGCTTAGCTATTATACATTCACCTATGTTTTTATCTTCTGTTTCCTTATTATAGTATTCATCTCTATATAAAAACATAACAACGTCAGCATCCTGCTCTATAGACCCTGATTCTCTTAAGTCTGAAAGCATTGGTCTGTGGTCAGCTCTTTGCTCAGGAGCACGTGATAGCTGAGATAAGGCTATTACAGGGCATTCCATTTCCTTTGCTAAAGCTTTTATAGATCTAGATATTTCTGAAACCTCTTGTTGTCTACTTTCACTTCCTGAACTACCACTCATTAATTGAAGGTAGTCAATCAGAATCATATCTATTCCATGTTCCATTTTTATTTTTCTACATTTTGATCTCATTTCCATTACACTAAGACCAGCAGTATCATCTATATAAATTTTAGCTTTAGATAAAGGTCCTGTAGCTCTCGCTATTCTTTCCCAATCATCATCATCTAAGTTACCAGTTCTAAGTTTTAACATATCTACATTTGCTTCTGAACAAAGAAGCTTATAAGCTAATTGTTCTTTGGACATTTCCAGAGAAAATATTACTACGCTTTTCCCTTCTCTTAAAGCTGCATGCTCAGCTATATTTAAAGAGAAAGTTGTTTTTCCCATAGAAGGTCTAGCTGCAATAAGTACCATATCACCCTTTTGAAATCCTGAAGTCTTTGCATCCAAATCTCTTATCCCAGATCCAACTCCAGTTATAGAACCTTTATTATTAAATAGTCTTTCTATTTCTAAAAATCCTCTTTCTAGAACATTAGCTAAAGATTCATAATCATTTGATCCTTGTTTTTCTGCTAAATCAAAAATCTTCTTTTGTGCTAAATCTAAGACTTCTTCAACTTTATCTTGTTTATTATAACTTTCCTCTATTATACTAGTAGCTGATTTAATTAACTTTCTTAAAGTTGATTTTTCTTCAACTATCTTTATGTACGCCTCTAAATTGGCAGTTGTAAGTATATTAGAACTTACCTCTGATATATAAGTAACCCCACCTGCTTTTTCTAGCATATCTGTAGATTTTAAGTATTCTAATAAGGTTACAAGGTCAACAGCCATATCCTTAGAAAACATTTCTCTGATAGCTTTAAATATTACTTTATGACCATCTCTATAAAAATCTTCATCCTTTAATTTTTCTAAAGCCTTTGCTATAGCACTCTTATCTATTATCATTGCTCCAATAACAGATTGTTCTGCTTCTAAGCTTTGAGGTAAGCTTCTCATTATTGGTGTATCCAAATTGTAACCTCCTTCCTTTTGTAATAAATATATTATATCAAATATTTTTATTTATTATCTATAATAATAAAAAATTAATACTATATAGTCCATAATTAAAGGGCTGTCTTAGACAGCCCAACTTTAATTTATTTTTCAAAAACTATATCCATTAACTCTTCAATTCTATTAATAGCTTTAACTTCTATATCACTTAATTCTAATGGAACTTCCTTTTCATTTGCCTTAGGAACAACTACAAGTTTTATTCCTTTTCTTCTAGCTCCATATATTTTTTCAAATATTCCACCTACTGGCTTTATATTTCCTCTTAATGATATTTCGCCTGTTATTGCAACATCTTGTCTTATAGGTTTTTCCATTAAAGCACTTATTATAGCAATTGTAATAGCTGCACCTGCTGAAGGTCCATCAATTCTTCCTCCACCAACTACATTTACATGAATATCATAGTCTTTTATATCCTTATCTGTTATTCTTCTAATAACTGAAGCTGCATTAAATACTGAGTCTTTTGCCATAGATCCAGCTGTATCATTAAATTTTATTATACCCATTCCTGGCTTTTTAGATTCAAAAGCTACAGCTTCTATTTCTAAAGTAGAACCTAAGAACCCACTTACACCTAATCCATAAGTATGACCTATTTCATATTTATCAACTTCATCAAAAGTTTCGTAAGGAACATATCTTCCTATAGAAATAACTTCTTCTACATCTTTTAAAGTAATCTCCTTACTTTCCTCATTTGAATTATATAAAGCATATCCATAGGCATCTGCTAATATATTTACAGCTTTTCTACCTTCTATAGTGTATCTACTAATTAATTCTGCAACTCCTTCTTCTAAAGTTACCTCTAATTTTCTAGCTGCATTTTCTATTATTCCAACAATATCATTTGCTGATAATGGTTCAAAATAAACTTCAGTACATCTTGATCTTAAGGCTGGATTTATTTTTCCTGGATCCCTAGTTGTTGCTCCAATTAAAACAAAATCTGCTGGTGCACCTTTTTCAAAAAGATACTTAACATATTCTGGAGTGTTTTCATCATCTGGATCATAATATGAAGATGAATACTCAACTCTCTTATCTTCTAAAACTTTTAATAATTTATTTTGAAGAATATCATCTAATTCTCCAATTTCATCTATAAATAAAACTCCGCCATGAGCTTCAGTTACAAGCCCAGTCTTTGGTTCTGGTACTCCAACTTCTGCTAAATCCTTTTTACTACCTTGATAAATAGGATCATGTACTGAACCTAATAATGGGTTTGTAATTTCTCTTGGATCCCATCTTAATGTAGTTCCATCAACTTCAACAAACTTTGAATCTTCATCAAAAGGTGTTAAGCTTAATTTCTTAGCCTCTTCTAATGCAAGTCTTGCTGCTGAAGTCTTACCAACCCCCGGTGGTCCATATAGAATTATATGTTGTGGGTATGGTGATGCCATTTTTGAAATTAAAGATTTAATAGCTCTTTCTTGACCAACAATTTCCTCAAAATTTTCTGGTCTTAAAAGACTCATAACATTCTTATTTATTTTCTTTGCATCTAACTCTTGAAGTTTTTCTAACTTTTTAGTAGTCTTTGAACTTTCAGGTCCCTTTTGTTTTCTTATTATAGATAACTTAATATCATCCATAAATTTATCTTGTCTTTCTTGAAGAGCTTTTTCAACCTGAGTTTCAACTTTATTTTGCACATACTTTCTTGCAATATTTTCAGATATATAATAAATTGTATCTTCTAATACACCACGTAATTCTTCTTCAGTTGGAACAGTTTTAGCTCCTTTTCCATCTGATGCTATTACGTTTAACGCATATATTCTTTCTAATATATTAGGAGAATTTATATATTTTTGTAATTTGAATCTTACGATTCTAGCCCTTACTGCACCCTCATCTAATACATTATTTAAAATTTGGTTTATTACGTTTGCTTGTGCATCTAAAGATAAATCACTCTCTAATAAACTCTCTATATTTGTTTCATCGTAAGTCTTCAAACTTAGTCCTCCTTATGATTGCTCTATAACAATTACTTTCATCTTTGTAGCTACTTCAGGATATAATTTTATTTCTATATCATAACTACCTGCAACCTTTATTGTATCCATAACAATTTTCTTTTTATCTATTGATAACTTAAATTCTTTATTTATTAATTCTGCTACATCTTTGCTAGTTATAGCTCCAAACAATCTTCCATTATTCCCTTTAGCTTGAATTTTAACTTCTTTTCCCTTTAATTCTGAAGCTAATTTTTGAGCTGCTTCTATTTCGGCTAACTTTTTCTTTCTCTCATTTTCCTTTTTAGCATTTAAAATATGCATACTAGCACTTGTAGCTTCTTCTGCTAATTTTCTTGGAAATAAAAAGTTTCTTGCATATCCATCTGATGCTTCTATAACATCACCTTTTTTACCTAATTTTTTAACATCTTGTAATAATATTACCTTCATGTTATTCACCAACCTTTAAATGTTTTTCTATTGATTTTTTAAGTAATTTTTTAGCTTCTGATATTGAAGTGTTACTTAGTTGTGCTCCTGCCATATTCATATGACCACCACCACCTAGTTCTTCAAGTATTACTTGAACATTAGCCTCTCCAGCTGATCTTCCACTAATTACTATGTCATCTTTTATTTGCATTAATACAAAACATATATCGATTCCTGCTATGTTAAGTAATTCATCAGCTGCTTTAGCTGCCATAAATGATTTCTTTAATCCCTTTGGTGCTATAGCTATAGCTAAGTTTTCTTTTACTTCTGCAGTTTTTATAGTTTCTGCTATAATTAAAAAGTCATCTAAATTATCCATAAACATTTTTTTAACTTCTATAGTATCTGCACCTAATGATCTTAAGAAAGATGCTGCATCAAAGGTTCTTACTCCAGTTTTAAAAGAAAATCCTTTTGTATCCATAAATATACCTGCAAGCAATCCTTCTGCTTCAATTGTTGATAAATTAGGTTTTTGAACCATATATTGAATTAATTCTGTAACCATCTCTGATGTTGATGATGCATATACTTCAATATAGTTTAATATACAAGCTTCTACTATATCTGGACTTCTTCTATGGTGATCTATTATAATTTTTCTTTGTGCTTTTTCAATTATAGATTTATCTAATATATATCCTGTATTATGAACATCTACTATTATTAATAATGTTTTTTCATTTATTTGTTCATAAGCCTCTTCAATAGATATAAATAAATTATCATATCTAGAATCGCTTCTTAACTTATCTAGAAAATAATCTATTGCAGCTGTTTCTTTTCCTAATATTATATTACAAGGTTTTCCTAACTGTTTTACAACAGCAGATAAACCTATAGATGATCCAAAACAGTCCATATCCGGATTTTTATGTCCAATTATAAATACATTACTACTTTCGTATATTAATTCCTTTAGATTACGAGAAATTACTCTTGCTCTTACTCTAGTTCTCTTTTCTATTTCTCTAGTATTTCCTCCAAAGAATTTAATTTTTTCATTATTTTTAATAGCAACTTGGTCACCACCCCTTCCAAGGGATAGTTCCTTTGCTGTAGATGCAAAGGCATTATTTTCTAAAGGACATGTTCCACCTCTACCTACACCTATACTTAATGTAACTTCAACTTTATTTCCTCTATCTATTTTAGAAATCTCATCTAATATAGAAAACTTATTATTTATTTCTTCATCTATATATCTATCTTGCACAGATAAGACATATTTATTAGAGTCATACTTAGTTATCATAGCCTTAAGTCTTTGTGCATATGCATTTATTGTTTTCTCTACATCTGCAACTAACATAGGCCTATCGCTTTCCATAGTAGTTTCTAATACTTCTGATAAATTATCAACTTCTATTAGCATAATACTTTCTTTTGTATTTGCTATATTTTTATTATTACTAATATCATTAAAATAAACTATATATAAAGTTTCCCCTAAATTATAGTCTTGAATTTTACTAGCATATATTTTATAAAATAAGTCACCTATTTTTATCTTCTGGTGTAAATCCTTATCACAAGTTAATAATCTAGATAAATTTAATCCTCTTGCAACACTTACTACGTTTAAACTTGTCGGGTTCTCTTCTGGAGTAAACTTTTCAAACTCCTTATTTGCCCAAAAAATTTCACCAGTTTCTTTTATTATTGCCAAAGGAAATATTAAATTAAATATATTATCGGAAATATCTCTATTAATTGCTTCTCTTACTTGTTCAATATTATCTTCTTCCGTTTGTTTATTTCTATATTCACTAATAGTAAATAATATAAAAATAACTAATAAGAAAGTTCCTAAAATAGTACTTTTTAAATAATAAAATCCTATACATGCTAATACAAAAATGCTTGGTGTGATTATAGGTTCAATGAGTTCATTCCTTTTTTCAAATAACTCTTTTATTTTCATAAGCTAATGGCGCTCCTTTAAATGTAATTGAAGTTTACTTAAACTCCTTCCATCATTTTCATACTCATGTCCTTCAGCAATTCCTATTTGTAGCCTTTTTTTCATATCATCATCTACATCTTCACATGAATATCCAAGTTTCTGGGCTAATACATATAAAATAAGTATAGCTCCTGATATACAATTTAAAATTGCATCCTGTGCTACATTACTTCCTTTTGTTAATAAATGATAGAATTCTCCTATTATACACAAAAGATTAGCTTTTAACTTTTCTATCATTTTTATATTGGCCATTATATTTAAATCTTCTCTTTTCATTCTCTTCACCCCTATACTAATACCCTTGTATATATATTTTAAATATAATTCCTCTTTATTGCAACAAATTATAAATTTATTTACATAATTTGTAAAGTATTTTGTATTAGTATAACAAAAAACCCCTGATAAGCCAGGGGTTAATTATATTACTCAGTTGTGAATGGTAATAATGCTATATTTCTTGATCTCTTTATAGCAGTTGTTAATTCTCTTTGATGCTTAGCGCAAGTACCAGAAATTCTTCTTGGTAATATCTTACCTCTTTCTGTTACAAACTTTCTTAGCTTAGTAATATCTTTGTAATCTATTGCTTCAGCTTTTTCTACGCAAAAAGCACAAACTTTTCTCTTAGATCTTCTCATTTTTCCAGATCTTTTCATATCTTTCATGCTAATTCCCTCCTTTTTTTTAGACTTTTAGAAAGGCATATCTCCATCATCTACAGGAGTCATGTCCTCTTCGAAATTCATTCCACCAAAATCATTTGATGGACTTGAATAATCAGAACCCATATTTGAAGCACCAAATCCATTGTTATATGAACCTTGGTCTCTTCCAGCACCACCGTTGTTACCTGATCCAATGAATTCAAAAGAATCTACAACAACATCAGTTGTGTATCTCTTAGTTCCATCTTTCGCATCATAACTTCCTGTTCTAATGCTTCCTGTAACAGCTAGTTGTCTGCCCTTAGTAAGATATTGTGCTATTGTTTCACCAGTTTTACCAAAAGCTATACAGTTGATAAAATCTGTTTCGTCCTTCTTGAAAGGTCTAGTAACCGCTAAACTAAATCTAGTAACAGCAGTACCGCTTCCAGCAGCAAAATTTAACTCTGGATCTCTTGTTAGTCTTCCAATAAGTATTACCTTATTCATGACAATATCACCTCTTACGCTTCTTGTTTAACGATGATGTGTCTTATAACACCATCAGTAATTCTGAATACTCTGTCTAATTCTTTAGGTAGTTCTGAATCAGCATTGAAGTTGATTAATGTATAGAAACCTTCGTTAACTTTTGCGATTTCGTAAGCAAGCTTTCTTCTACCCCAAACGTCAACATTTTCTATAGTTCCTCCACCGTTTTCTATTACACCCTTAAACTTTTCGATAGCAGCTTTGCAAGCTTCTTCGTCGAATGATGGGTGTAGTATGAATATAGTTTCGTACTTTCTCATCATTTTCACCTCCTCCCCTCGGACCTTGGCTGTGCTTTGCACAGCAGGGATTACAATTAAATATTTTAACATTTTTTAATTTTTTTTGCAAGAAATAATTTATAATTACTACAAATTCACTATTTTTTTTGCATCTTTTTGAAATTTGCTTCTTGGTAGCATTATTATTCTACCGCAACCTGTACATTTTATCTTAATATCTGCCCCTAACCTTATTACTTCAAATTGTTTACTTCCACAAGGATGTTGCTTTTTCATTTCAACAATATCGCCTAAATCAAAAGTTTCTACCATAATACCCCTCCTAAATTACTTAATATTATTATTTACTAATTGAGTTTTTGGATATGGAATTTCTATTTTTGCCTCATCTAAAGCTAACTTTATCTCTTTTCTTAAATCTCTTTCCATTTTCCACTGAGACATCGGCTTAGCTTTTCCTACTACTCTTATATTTACTCCTGAAGCATTTAATGAAGTTACACCTATTACTTCTATTTCATTTTTAATGTCTTCTGAATTTTTCTCTTCAAACTTTTTACAAGTTGATTTCATAATATTTATTGCATTATCTATATCTTCCTCATAAGCAATTTCTACATCTACTATAAATCTCATATCGCCTCTTGAATGATTAGTAACTTGAGTTACCGCACCGTTTGGTAAGTTATGTATATCTCCACTAAAATCTCTTAACACAGTAGATCTTATACCTATATTTTCAACTATACCACTAAAAGAACCTATAGTCACATAATCACCAACGCCATACTGATCTTCAAATAAAATAAAAAATCCATTTATTATATCCTTAACTAGGCTTTGAGCTCCTATACCTACTACAAATCCTATTGCACTTAAAACTCCTGCCGAAACTTTAAATGTACTTCCTATTACAATAGCAGCTCCTGAAAAGTATACAGCATATTTTAATGTACTTTTAAGTATTGCCCCTACAGTAAATGCTTTTTGTCTATCCATTGAAAAGCTTCTTTTACTATTTGCTTGATTTTCAACAAATCTCTCTATAGCCTTATCTCCAATTTTAATAATTAAATACATAATTACTATTAGAAGTATTAATGATATAATCTTTCCTATTGCAACCCCTGTTATTGATATTATATTTTCAATAACCTTATCCCAATCTACATTTACAGAAAGTTTTCCTGTCAATTCATTTATACCAATACTAACAGTTGTCAAATAATTATTCATAGTCATCTCCTATATTATTTCTTTAAAATTATTTTCCTCTTTAATATAAATACTTTTATACTTTATAATATTATTATTTATTATTTCATCTATGTATTTTTCATCTTCAAGTCTAATACATATACCACAACTTTGTGTTATTGCTGTTGGAGTTGGCATCATTTTAAAAATAAAATTTTCTTCTTTTAATATTTTTTCACCATTCATCGCATCTAAAGTATTCTTAAAAACTATAATATAATATTTCATCTTCTCCTCCTTATTTACATTTATCATATTCAATTATATTATATATATCTTTGTAAATGAATATAATATAATTTATAATTTTAATATAGTTTACTATTTTTATAAAGGAGTTATTTTCATGAATAATATTTATCTAGATAATGCTAGTACCACATTTCCTAAGCCTAAAAATGTAGTTGATTCCATATATAACTTTCTAACAAATATCGGAGGAAATCCAGGTCGTTCTAATCATGCTAATGGTATGCAATCAAATAGATTGTTATTAGAAGCTAGAGAAACTATAGCTAATTTTTTTAATTTCACCAATATAGAGAATGTTATTTTTACTAATAATATAACAACTTCTCTAAATACATTAATTAATGGTTCTGCTAAAAAAGGTGATCATATTATTACATCATCAATGGAGCATAATTCAGTTTTGAGGCCCTTAATTAATTTAAAAGAAAATAATATAATAGAATTAGATATTATAACTGCAAATAAATTTGGATTTATTAATGTAGATGATTTTAAAAATATTATCAAACCAAATACTAAATTTATTATTCTAACTCATGCATCTAATGTTATAGGAAGTATTCAACCTATTAAGGAAATAGGTAATCTATGTAAACAACATAATATTCATTTTATTTTAGACTCAGCTCAAAGTGCTGGAGTGTTAGATATTAACTTTAAAGAATTAAACTTAAGTGCTTTAGCTTTTACTGGTCATAAAAGCCTTTTTGGACCTCAAGGAATTGGTGGATTTATAATTAGTGATGAATTAAATGAAATATGTAATCCTTATATTTTAGGTGGGACAGGAAGTTTATCACATTCTCTTATTCAGCCTAATTTTTTACCTGATAAATTTGAATCTGGTACTTTAAATATGCCGGGAATAGTTGGGCTAATGGAAGGAATTAAATTTATAAATTCTGAGGGACTTAATACAATTTATGAAAAAAATAATTTTTTAAGAAATTATTTAATTTCAGAATTAAATAATATGAAAGATATAATTCTATATGATGATTTAGACAGTTCTAATTATACTTCTTGTATTTCATTTAATATAAGAAATTTAGATACTGCCGAAGTTTCATTTATATTAGATAGTGATTATGGAATTAAAAACAGATCTGGTCTTCATTGTGCTCCTCTTGCTCATAAAACTATAGGGAGCTTCCCTACTGGAACAGTAAGATTGAGCTTAAGCTATTTTAATAATAAAAGTGATATTGACTATACCATAAATTCATTAAGTAAAATTGTAAAATGAATATTCACCTCCTTTATTGTCAATAATTAAAATAAGGGAGGTTTTCTTATGTGTTCTAATATTTTAGAGTCAGATTCACTATTCCAAAACTCATATATTGATATTGGAGAGTTTTTATATAATAACCTTTCATCTATATTAAATGATAATAAATCAATTATTTTTATATGCATTGGAACTGATAGATGTACAGGAGATTCTTTAGGTCCATTAGTTGGATATAAAATAAAAAAGACTATCAAAAACTTACCTAAGAATATTTATATTTATGGTTCATTAGAAAGTCCTATTCATGCTCAAAATTTAGTTGAAATAATTGATAAAATTAATTTTAACTTTAATAATCCATATATAATTGCAATTGATTCTTGTTTAGGTAAAACAAACAACATAGGGAAAGTTTTTATAAGAAATAAACCTATATTACCTGGACTTGCTTTAAATAAAGACTTACCCCCTATAGGAAACTTGAGCATCACAGGAATAGTTAATATTTCTGGTAATTATGAATTTATAATATTACAAAATACAAGACTATACACTATTATGACTTTAGCAGATTGTATTTCTAAAGGAATTATTTATTTTATAAATAAAGTATCAAATAATTTAGAAAATCTTTCATTAAATTCAAAATAAATAAGTATAAAAGCTACTACATAAAACAGTAGTAGCTTTTATACTTATTTTTTATTAATTGCTTCATTTAATACATATGTTTCTTCTTCTGATAATTCATATCTAGAAATTCCTTTATCTACAGGTTTTGCATACGTAGTACTATCATGTCTTGAATAAATTCCTGTAATTAAAACTCCATCGTTATATGCATCTAATATTGCTATAGAGAAACTTAAGTCACTTCCTACATCAGGAAAAGCCTTATATCTCATAATTGCAACTTTATTTACACAACCTTTTATCTCTTCTCTAATTACCTTACATTCATTAATTGCTTTTTCTGATTTTTCCATAGCCTTATCTATTTCTTCTAATTTTGAACTAATAAGGTCTTCTAAACTTTTACTATTTACACCTCTCATTAATCTTCTATATTTCTTCTCTAATTTATTAGTAGTTCTTATTAAAGAAATAACTATAATGAAAAGTAATAGTATAATTAGTAATAATCCAATAACTATAAAAGATATGTTTTCATTTATTATATTAATTAAATTTTCCAATTTAATTTCTCCCTTCTAATTTTCAAAGAATAAAACTTAAAATGTTTCACGTGAAACATTTTTAAATTAATTATAATTAATGTTTCACGTGAAACATTATAAATTAATTATTTCTAATATTCTTTGTAAATCCTCTTCCGAATAATACTCTATCTCTATTTTACCCTTATTATTCTTATTACTTATATTTACCTTAGTTCCAAAATAGTTCTGTAATCTTTCGGTTACATCTTTATAGTATGGATTACTTTCTTTACTTTTTCTTTCCACTTGCTTTTCTGCTTTAAGGTTTTTAATTAATCTTTCTAATTCTCTAACAGATAGTCTTTCATCTATTACCTTTTGAGCTATTTCACATTGTAACTTAGGATCATCTATAGCTAATAATGCTCTTCCATGCCCCTCTGAAATAACTTCATCTATAAGATATTGCTTTACAGTTTCAGAAAGTGCTGTAAGTCTAATGCTATTAGTAATGGTAACTCTTGATTTTCCTACTCTCTTACTTAATTCTTCTTGTGTTAAATTAAAATCGCTTAAAAGCTTTTTATACGCCAAAGCTTCTTCTATAGGATTTAAATCTTGTCTTTGAATATTTTCTATTAAAGAAATTTCTAATATATTTTTATCTGTTAAATCCATTACTATTGCAGGTACTTCTTTTAATCCAACTAACTTCGCCGCTCTCCATCTTCTTTCTCCAGCAATTATAACATAGTGATCATCTTTTTTATTTAATATTATTGGTTGTATTATTCCATGTTCCTTTATTGATTGTGCTAATTCTGCTATTTTTTCATCATCAAAAGATTTTCTAGGTTGTTCATTATTATTTTTAATTAAATTTAAATCAATAACTGATGGTTTATTATTTTCTTTTACAATAATATCGTTAGGTATTAAAGCGCCTAATCCTTTTCCTAATGCTGATTTTTTATTCATTATATCACCTACTTACTTTGCCTACTTAAAAATTCTTTTGTTAAAGATTTATATGATTCTGCTCCCTTACATTTTTCATCGTATAGCATAATTGGAAGACCAAAACTTGGTGCTTCTGCTAATCTTATATTTCTAGAAATTGCAGTTCTAAATACCTTTTCTCCAAAGAAATTTTTTACTTCTTCGAAAACCTCATTACTTAAATTAGTTCTATAGTCATACATAGTCATTACTACGCCTTCTATTTCTAAATCCTTATTTAAAGATTTTTTTACAAGCTTAACTGTATTTATAAGTTGTCCAACTCCTTCTAACGCATAAAATTCGCATTGAATTGGTATTAAAACAGATTCAACCGATGTAAGTGCATTAATTGTTAAAACTCCTAATGATGGAGGACAGTCTATAAATATAAAATCATACTCATTCTCTATTTCTTTAATCTTATTCGTTAAAATTAATTCTCTATTCTCTTTACCTATCATTTCAACTTCAGCACCTGCTAATTCCATAGTTGAAGGTGCTATATCTAGATTTTTTACTAATTCACTCTTTAAAATTACTTCCTTTAAAGATGCATCAGATGTTAAAACATCATACATAGACATTTCTAAATTTCTTTTATCTAAACCTAATCCACTTGTTGTGTTTCCTTGAGGATCTATATCTATAGTTAATACTCTATATCCTTCCATAGCTAAATATGCACATAAATTAATATTCGTAGTAGTTTTTCCTACTCCACCTTTTTGATTAAATATACAAACTTTCTTCATATAAAAAAGCTCTATTTTAGAGCTTCACCCCCCTTCCCTTAGTAATATTATATATAGTTTTAATTCATATTGAAAGATTAACATAATAAAATCTTGCTAATTTAGAGAATTATTTAATATTATTTTATTTTTTTAATAATATAGTATTAAAAATCTACAGATTTACCTTTATTATAATCTCTTAAATAATAAAAAAGTATTAAAATATCATACCAGGTTCCGTCGCAAGCTCCAAGTCACCTTGCATGATAATTTAACACTACCAAAATTAAGAAAGGAAATTATAAAAAAGAGATAAACATTATATTCCTTGCTCCGTCGTATGCGCTCCAAGTCACCGTCATACAATGTTTATCTCTTTGCAAACTGAAGGAAGGAAATTATAAAAATGTTATTCACAGGGTAACATTTTATAATTGTAGAGTAAAGCGGAGGATTTGATTTTCTCTCCTCCTCTGCCTTCTCATCAATCCGTACGTGAAGTTCTC
>NZ_JACSQZ010000065.1 GCF_014836325.1 Clostridium gallinarum | reverse complement strand
TTATTATTCTTTTTTGTATTTTTGTATTTTTAACCTCATTTTTCACTTTAAATAAATTTATTACTATTACTATAAATAAAAATAGTGAAGAAGAATTATTAAAATCAAATAAGCAAAGTGTTGAATTAGAAAAAGTTAAAATTGAAACTATATTTGAAACTAAATTAGATATTTTTATTAAAAATGTATTACAATCTGGGGCTATAGAGAGTAATAGTATTGATGAAGTAAAGATTATTGAGCTTATAAAGTATTTTAGAAAAGAAAATTTTATAGAAATTATGGGAGTAATAGTAGATGATGATAATATATTTTTAAATGAAAATGATGAAAGATTGTTACTTGATGAAAAGACAATATATGATATTTTATCAGAGGAGAAAAGTATATTTAAATATTCTATTAATGAAGAAGATTATTTAGTAATAAAAAATTCATTAGATGATTATGAGCAACATAACATAACAACCGTTTATTTACATAAAGATAAATCTAAAAATCAAGATTTACAAATACCTGTTTATACAGAATTAGGGTATTCATATATTACTGATAGTAGTGGTAACAGTATTTTTTATTCAACTAAGGATAGTTCCATAATTAAATTAGATAATATTTTAGATATAATAGTATCTTATTCAGAAGAGAATAAAGAGCTTATTGATAAAATAAAAATAGATATGATTAATAAAAGAAGCGGTATTATTAAGTATAAAGGTTCGTCAGAAATAAAATGGATGGCTTATTCACCTATTGGATATAAAGATTTATATTTATGTACCATAATACCAGAATCAGTTATAGATGCTAATGTAGATAAGATAGGAGATTTAAGTTTAATATCTACAATAGTAATAACAATTAATATTGTTTTAATATTTGGATTTTTTAAATTTATTAAAAGAAAAAAAGAGGATGATATATTAAGTTTATATTCTGTTACAAAAGAGAATTCATATAAAAAGTTTAATGAAATAATTGATAATAAAAGTATATTAGATGATATGAATAGAGCTATTATAAATAAAGAATTTAGGTTAGTATATCAACCTAAATTTGATGCAAAAACTAAAAAGGTAGTTGGTGCCGAAGCATTAATCAGATGGACAAGGCCGGATAATACTACAGTGTTCCCAAAAGAATTTATACCTATTGCAGAAAAAACAGGATTTATTACATTTATAGATAGTTATGTGTTTAGAGAAGTTTGTGAAAAACAATCTGAATGGATTAAAAAAGGGTATAATGTAGTACCTATTTCATTAAATATTTCAAGAGAAAAGTTAAAAGATCAGAACTTTTTATATGAATACTTAAAAATAATTGAAAGTATTGGAACAGAAAAAAAGTATGTACAATTAGAAATTACAGAAGGAGATACATATTCCTATGATAATGTAAGAAGTAATATAGTTGAGTTAATTAAGAGCGCTGGATTTAAAGTATTAATAGATGACTTTGGAATTGGGTATTCTTCATTATCTATGTTAAAAAACATAAGGGCAGATTATGTAAAGATAGATAGAAGTTTTATTGTTGATGAGAGTGATAGTGGAAAAGATATGCTGAAACATATTATTCAAATTGCCCAAACCTTTAATTATAAGATAATAGCTGAAGGGGTAGAGACTGAAGGACAATACAATTTCTTAAAGGAATATTGTAATGAAATTCAAGGATATTATTTCTCTAAACCTATAGAAGAACAAGAATTTATAGATAAATATTTAAAATAATTAATAAAAAGTTCCTATGTATAAAAATATGCATAGGAACTTTTTTTATGAGATTACATAATGATTATTTTGAACAAATTTGTTATAATATGCTAATGAGGAATTTGAAGTAAGGTGAAATATGAAAAGAGTTATAAAAAAGAGTATAGTATTTTTAATTATGTTTGTATGGATGTTTAGTTATGGTGCTTTTGCTATAAGTAATGATAATATTAATTTTCAGAATTTAACTATAGATGATGCATTATCTCAATCTTTAGCAGAATATATATATCAGGATAGTAATGGGTATATATGGATAGGAACTAATGATGGATTAAATAGGTGTAATGGAAATGAATTTAAGGTATATAAGAATATAAAAAATGATGAAAATAGTATTAGTAATAATATGATTAGTTCTATAGTAGAGGATAATGAGAAAAATTTATGGATAGGTACTGATGGTGGTTTGAATAAGATGGATTTGAACACTGGAAATATAAGTAGGTACTTGGTTTCTGAAGAGGATAAACTTTATTCAAATACTGTTGTTGACGAACTTATGATAGATTCAAAGGGAAGGCTTTGGGTCTGTACTATAAATGGACTTAATTTATATGATAGAAAAAATGATAAATTTATTAAGGTAGCAGAAGAATATTTAGAGAATAAAGGTCTTCAGGCTATTACAGAAGATAATAAAGGGAATATTTGGGTAGCTACTAGAGATGGATTATTTAAATATAATTATGAGGAAGATACAGTGAAAGCTTTTTATCATAATGAAGAGGATGAGAATACAATCAGTGAAAATAATGTATTTTCGCTTTACTATAGTAAGGGGAAATATGGCTTGCTACAGATCAAGGATTAGCAACTTTTGATGAAGAAGATGAAACCTTTTATACTTACACAAGTAACACAAGTAAATATAGTATATTTGATAATAATGTTATTAATTTATATCAAGATAGATTAGGGGTAATGTGGGTAGGAACCTTTGGTGGAATAAGTAAGTTTTATATTAATAAAGATTTCAAAGTGTATAGAAATGAACCAAACGATAATAATTCATTAAGTAGTAGCAGTGTATGTGGAATATATGAAGATGATGAAGGCATGGTATGGGTTGGAACTTTTAATTCTGGTATAAATAGAATAAACCTATCTAATGGAGAGATAACTAGATTTTATAGTGATACCAATAATAAAAATTCATTAAGTAGCAATAGAATAAAGGATATAACAGGAATAGGAAATGAAATATGGATAGCTACAGATAATGGATTAAATAAGTATGATACGAGTACAGAAAGCTTTACTGTATATAAAAATTCAGAAGATGAAAATAGTATAGTAAATAGCGAGATAAGAGTATTACATATAGATAAAGATGGACTATTATGGATAGGAACTAGAGGAGGAATATCAACCTTTGATAGAAAAGAAAATTTTATTTCATATAATAAGTTATTAGAGGAAAATGGAATTTATGAAAAAACTATTAGTGCTATTTATGAAGATGCTAAGGGAATAATGTGGTTTGGACTTGGAAATGATGGAGGATTAGTAAAGTATAATAGGAAAACTGGAGAAATTAGAAACTATTTATATGATGAGAATAATGAAAAATCCTTAAGTAATAATACTGTTAGATCTATTGCAGAAGATAGCAAAGGAAATCTATGGGTAGGGACTCAAGATGGATTAAATAAGCTAAATGAAGAAAAAGATGAATTTATAGTATATACATATGAAGATGGATTATCTAATAACTTTATTTATGGAGTTCTTATAGATGATAATGATAATGTTTGGACTAGCACTAATTATGGTGTATCTATGTATGATCAAGCTAATGATAAATTCATAAGATATTATGAGGCAGATGGGCTTGGAAGTAATGAATTTAATGGTTTTTCATATCATAAAAATAAAAAAGGTGAAATTTACTTTGGTGGAGTAAATGGATTAACAAAGCTTAATCCCCTAAATATTCAATTAAGAATGGAGACAAGCGATATAATAATAGATAGTATAAAAACAAGTGGGGGAATTGAAGTTAATAGAAGCGATAATATTGTTTTAGAATATGATTCAAGAGAACTATATTTAAAGTTTTTTATACCAGAATATAAAAATATAAATCAAATGCAGTATGCTTATAAATTAGAAGGGATGGATAATGATTGGGTATTTTCAGGTAGTGAAAACTATGCAAGATATGCAAGTATTCCACCAGGAAAATATAAATTACTTATAAAGGGAAGAAATTATAATGGGGTTTGGTCTGATATATCAACCTTAAATATAAAAGTAAAAAATTCAATTTTCAAAACTCCAATTGCATATTGTACATATATATTTATATTAATAATAGGAATATATTATTTTTATAATCAAATGAATATATTGAATTCATTAGTTAAAAAGAAAACTTATGAGTTAAATGTTAAGCTAAATGAAAATGAAATTTTATATAAAAGACTTATTCAAGCAGAAAAATATAAAAATAATTATTTTGTTAATTTATCTCATGAGCTTAGAACGCCATTAAATGTTATTTTGTCTATAGAGCAATTAATAAAATCTTTAATTAAGTCAGGAAATCATATAGATAATAATAAAATGGAAGGGTATATGAATACCTTAGGTGGAAATTCCAAACGTCTTTTAAATCTAATAAATAATATTATTGATACTTCAAAAATAGAATCAGGGACATATAAATTAAACAAAGAAAAAGTTGATATAGTAAATCTTGTAGAAGATACTGCCTTATCAATGGTAGAGCTTGCAAGAGCAAAGGGAATAGACCTTATAATAGATCCAGAAATAGAAGAATTAATTATAAGTTGTGATAGACTAGATATAGAAAGATGTATAGTAAACTTAATAGGAAATGCAATAAAGTTTACAGAGTCTAAAGGGAAAATAACTGTTACTGTTAGCAATTTTGAAGACAAAGTTAAGATAAGTGTTAAAGATACTGGTGTAGGAATTGATGTAAAATATCATGATAGCATTTTTGATAGATTCGGACAAGTTTATAATAGCTCTTCAGAAGAATTTGGAGGAAGCGGATTAGGACTAACATTAACGAAGAACTTAATAAATCTTCATATGGGGGATATTAAGGTAGCTAGCGAAATTGGAAAGGGAAGCGAGTTTATTATTACTCTTCCTATTAATAAATAAGATATAGCTATGATATGATTTTATTCCTGGGAAATATTTTAGAAAAATATAATTAAAAAAACGGAATTTAAATAGTTCCGTTTTTTTGTACTAATAAAATAAAACTTAATAAATTTATATACTAACAAATTAAAAGGACTTTGAGTATTAATGAATAATAAAGCTTAATGAAGAGTAATGTATTCATATCCATAAAGGGATAAAAGCATTTAATATAATGGGTATAGTATAGAAAAAGGATAGGTGAATGTTTTGAATCAAAATGATATTGATAAAGATAAGCTGCTTGAAGTTATTAAATTACAAACTGAAGTAGCTCAACAGGGAATGGATATGGCAAATATTATGGATATAGTTGTACAGAGAACTCAATTAATTACTAATTCAGATGGTGCTTCAGTAGAATTAATTGAGAGGAAAGAATTAGTATATAGTGCTGTTTCAGGAACCGCTGAAAAGTTTTTGGGATTACGTTTAGATATAGATAATAGTCTTTCTGGTGAATGTATAAGTATGAGAATACCGTTAATTAGTAATGATATTGAACTTGATGATAGAGTTAATAAAAATGCATGTAGGAAAATTGGAATTAGGTCTATGATTGTATTACCTTTAATTTATAATAATACAGTAGTTGGAGTATTAAAGGTTTTATCTGGAAAAGTAAATCATTTTGATGAAGAAGATATTAAAATATTAGAACTTATGTCAGGTTTAATTGCAGCAGAGATGTTTAATGCAATGAAAAATGATAATAGTGAATTATTTTATAAAGCAACTCATGATAGTCTTACTGGAATATCTAATAGATCTTTATTTTATGATCGTTTGAGACAAAAATTATCAAAAGCCTTAAGAAAAAATGAAGAATTCGGAATAATTTCTCTTGATATGGATGGATTAAAAGAAATTAATGATAATTATGGGCATAGAGCAGGAGATGCAGCAATTAAAGAAATTGCTTCTAGAATTAAAATGACTGTAGATAAGTTAGATACAGTTTCTAGATTGGGGGGAGATGAGTTTGGAATTATAATTACAAAGGTAGTTGATAGAAATGATATTCCATCATTAATTAAGCGTATAGATTATGAAATTACAAGACCATTTGAATTTGAAGGGATTAAAATAAATCTTAAGGCTAGTATAGGATATGCTCATTTTAAGGAAGATGGTATTGATATTGAGGTTTTAATTGAGAAGGCAGATAAGTCAATGTATGAAGTTAAAAGAAGACGAAAAGGTTTAGAAAATATACGTTAATTAAAAATGGGTTGTTTTAGAGTTATTTTATAGGCAAAAATAACTCTAAATTTGACTTTTGAGTCTATATATGATAGCTTAAAGTGGATAATGATTATCCTGATTATCCAGTATAGATTAAAATTATAAATAGGTGGTGCTTATAATGAAAATGAAAACTGGAGTTGAACAATCGGTATATGCAATTCTTATATTAAATATGTTACCGGATAAAGCTGTATTGCCAGGAGAAGCAATTAGTAATCAGTTAGGAGCTTCTTCAACTTATTTTCAAAAATTATTAAGAAAATTAGTTAGTGCAGATTTAATTACTTCTGTTCCAGGAGTAAAAGGTGGATTTAAATTAAGAAAAAAGCCTGAGGAGATTAGGGTTTATGATATATACATGGCCATAGAAGGACAACAATCTCTTTATTCTTCAATGGGGGTTCTAAGTGATATGTTTGAGTTATCAGAAGATAGTCATACATGCTGTCTATTAACAAATTTAATGGAAGAAGCTGAATCATCTTGGAAATCAGTATTAAAACGTGAAACCATAGAATCTTTATATGAAAAAACTAAAAGAGATTTTCCACAAAAGCTTCAAATGTTACAAGAGTGGATAGAAGAAAATATGGTATTGTAATAAAAATATTAATAAGTATATAAAATAAATAAGAAATTTAATAGTAATACTTTAAAAGATATTTAACTAATAAAAAGTATAAGCTATAAGGGAGAGGTTATAAATGATAGATATACAAGAAACAAATGATTTTAAAGAAATAATAAAAGGACGTCGTTCAATTAGAAGTTATGATAAGGATATAAAAATAAGTAAGGAAGTTATGTCTAAAATTCTTGAAGAAGCAACACTTGCACCTTCTTCAGTTAATATGCAACCATGGCGTTTTATTGTAATTGAAAGTGAAGAAGGAAAAGCAACACTTGCACCACTTGCAAAGTTTAATCAAGCTCAAGTTGAAACAGCTTCAGCAGTAATAGCTATATTTGGAGATCTTAATAACTTTGAAAATGGAGAAGAAATATATAGTAAAGCAGTAGAACTTGGACACATGCCTTTAGAAGTAAAGGAAAGACAAATTAGCGCTCTTACAAATTATTTTAAAACTTTAGATCCGCAAGTAAATAGAGAAACTGTGCTAATTGATGGAGGTATTGTAGCTATGCAATTAATTCTTGTAGCACGTGCATATGGATATGATACATGTCCAATGGGTGGATTTGAGAAAGATAAAATTGCAGAAGCATTAGGATTAGATAAGGAACGTTATGTACCAGTTATGCTTATATCAATTGGGAAAGCAGCTGAGGATGGACATACATCAGTTCGTCTTCCAATTAATAAAGTTACACAATGGAAGTAATTATTTAATTAATATATTAAGATAAATGAATAATAAGAGTTAGATTGAACTTAACAATCTAACTCTTATTACTTATAAATAAATTTATAATATAACAGCTATAAAGAAAAAGTATACGATATTATAGAATAATATTATAAATTAGTAGACATATAATTCTTAAATAATTAAAATTATATATAATAAAAATAAAAAAGTGTATAGTTTTAATAAGTTAAATATAAATTTAGATATACTAAAGAGAGGATTTTATATGCTAAATAAAAGGCAAAAAAAAATTATAATGCTCATGAATGAAGATAAGAGTTGGATTATGGGAAAAGAATTAGCTAAGTTATTTGGTGTATCTGATAGAACAATTCGAAATGATATTGCAAAAATTAATGATTTTTATAAAGATTTATTAATAATATCTAATGTAAGGTATGGATATAAAATTGATGAATATAAGACACAGCGTTTAAATATATCAAGTAGCGATATTATTCCTCAAACATCAGAGGAAAGATGTGCGTATATAATTCAAGAGTTATTGTTTGGAAAAGGTAAAATAAATCTTGTATTACTACAAGAAAAAATTTTTATATCAGAAGCGTCGTTAGATAATGATATAAAGAAAATTAGAAGAGTCTTAGCTAAATATCCTAGTCTTAAAATTATAAGAAGAAGTAATTATATTGAACTTATAGGAAATGAAGATGAAAAGAGAAGTTTATATAAAAACTTATTAACCAATGAGACTAATGGAAATTTTTTGAATTTGAATAAAATTGCATCACTATTTAAGGAATTTGATTTAATAAGAGTTAAAACAATATTAGAAGAAACTTTAAAAGAACATCATTATCATGTAAGAGAACTTGCACTTCCAAGGTTAATGCTTCATATAGGTGTAACAATAGATAGGATGTTAAAATATAATTTTATAAAAACTGATAGAGGGAGTAAAGATTTAAAAAATAGTATTGAATATAAAATTTCTAAAAAATTTTTTAATAAGGTAGCATCAGAAATAAATATAAAAGTTATTCAAGATGAAATTATCCTATTTGCATTACTTCTTTTAGGTAAAAAAGGAACAAGCTATTCTAATGAAATAGTAAAAGAAAATTTAAATTGTTCACCCTCAAGTTTAGTTTTTAATATTATAGAAGATATAAAAACTACTTTTGGTATAGATTTTAGTGATGATAATGAATTTAAAGTTGGTTTTGAAATGCATATAATATCTCTTTTAGAAAGACATCTATATGATATAGAAATTGATAATATTTATCTTCAAGAGATAAAACGTAAATATCCCCTTATATTTGAGATGGGAATAAGAGTATGTAAAATATTAGAGGAAAGAATACATATAAGGATAAAAGAGAATGAAATTTCCTTCATTGCGCTTCATTTAGGGGCAGCATATGAAAGAGCAAATCTAAAACGTAAATATAGAGTAGTTATGATTTATCCATATAATCAAACTTTATCTGATTTATTCCTTCAAAAAATAATGAATAGGTTTAGTGATAGAATAGAAATTATAAAGTGTATAAACTTCTTTGAAGAGTCAGAAATAGAAGATTTAAATCCAGAAATAATTTTAACAACATTACCATTAGAGCATAGTCTTAATATTTTGACTATAGAAATATCCCTATTTATGAATCAGAAAGATGAAAGTAATATATTTCAAGCATTAAATAGGCTGGATGAAATAAGATATAAAGAAGCTTTTGAATTACTTATAATGAAGCTTATAAAAAAGGAATTCTTTTATACTAGCATTAAAGGAGAAAATCCTACAGAAATAATTTCGCAAATGTGCGATGATTTGTACCATAAGAGATATGTTACAGATGAGTTTAAGGAAAGTGTGCTTAAAAGAGAACATATTTCTTCTACATCATTTATATATGGTTTTTCAGTTCCACATAGCATAAGTTCAGGAGCCACTAAAAAATCTGCTATAAGTATTGCTATTCTTGAAAATCCTATAAAGTGGGGAGAGTTTGATGTTAGATTTGTAATTTTATTAGCAATAAAAGAAGAAGATCGTGAATTACTTAGAATATTTTTTGATTGGTTAAGCAGTATAATATCAAATTCAAGTAAATTTGCAAGTATATTAGAAATGAAAAATTATGATGACTTTATAGAGAATATTTTAAAATAATATAAAAGGCCTTATAGTTCTTTGTATAGACTATAAGGCTTTTTATAATTTCTATTTTTAAGTTTATAAGTATAAATTAAAATGCTTCCTAATTATTAGGAAGTCAATTTAAAGGAATCAAGGTTTACTGAGGTATATACTATAATTAACAGCTAGGAGGAGAGATTATGGAAAAGTTAGAATTAGTAAGTTTTCAAATTATTTCGTCTGTAGGAATGGCAAAAAGTAGCTATATTGAGGCGATTCAAGAAGCTAAAAAGGGCAACTTTGAAAAAGCAAATTTTTGCATAGAAGAAGGTAAGAATTTATTTATGCAAGCACATAAAGCGCATGCAGAGTTAATTCAAAGTGAAACAAGTGGAGAGGGAATAACTCTTAATCTATTATTATTACATGCAGAAGATCAAATGATGTCTACTGAAACTTGTAAAATACTTGCTGAAGAACTAATTGAAAGTTATAAACGCATTATAGCTTTAGAAAAAAGATAATAAAAAAATATATAAAAGTATGAAGGGAGAAAACAAAAATGAAAAGAGTTTATTTATTTTGTAGTGCAGGAATGTCTACAAGTATGTTAGCAGCTAATATGCAACAAGTTGCTGATAAGCGTTCATTAGATATTGAGGTAAAGGCTTTTCCGTATGATAAATTAGGAGAAATAATATCAACATTTAATCCAGATTGTATACTTTTAGGACCACAAGTAAAATACTTATTTGATCAAACAATGAGTGAATTTGGAAACAAGGGAATTCCTATACAAGTAATTGATTCTGGTGATTATGGAATGATGAATGGTGAAAATGTTCTAAAATCTGCTGTAAAGCTTATGAGAGCAGCAGGTAAATATTAAATAATTTAATATAAAGGGGAAATTGATATGAAGGCACTTACAAATTTTCTAGAAAAGTATTTATCACCCATAGGTGCAAAGCTAGGAAACCAACGTCATTTACAATCTTTAGCTAATGGTATGATGATGACATTGCCTCTACTTGTTATTGGTTCAATATTTATGATGATAAATAATCCACCTATAAATATTGAAACTGTAGATATGTCAACATCAAATGTGTTTATAAGATTTCTAATTAATTGGAAGCAATGGGCTATAGCAAATAGTGATACTATTTTAGCTCCATATAACATGACCTTTGGAATGCTTGGGCTTATGACATCATTCTCTGTATCTTATTGCTTAGCAAAAACTTACAAGATGAATGCAGCAGTTTCAGGAATAATGACAATGTCAGTATTCTTATTAGTATGTTCAAGAACAGTTCAAGTACCGGTTGGTGATAATGCAACTATAGCAGCTATTACATCTCAGTATTTATCAAGTGATGGACTGTTTGTAGCATTAATTTTAAGTTTTGCATGTGTAGAAATCACTCGTATGGTAGATAAGCTAGGAATAAAGGTAAAATTCCCTGCTTCAGTACCAAGCATGGTTGCAACTTTTGTTAATTCATTATTACCACTACTTATAAATATTGTAATTATATATGGAATAAATTTAATACTTATTTCTACATTAGGAAAATCATTCCCAGATGCAGTAATGAGCTTACTTACACCTGCTATTGAAGTAGGAAATAATATTTGGGTATTTGCAGGAATAATAATGTTCTCAAATATATTATGGTTCCTTGGAATAAATGGTACATCAGTTATATTCTCAATAGTATTCATGATTGGACTTTCAGGTACAGGTGCTAATGCAGAAATGGTAGCAAAGGGGTTAGAACCTACAAATCCTATGAATCTTCAATTATTCCGTTATGCTATGATTGGTGGATCAGGTGGAACAATTGGTCTAATTTTATTAATGTGGAGATCAAAATCAGCAAAATTAAAATCTTTAGCTCGTATTTCATTAGTACCAGGATTATGCTCAATAAACGAACCGATAGTTTTTGGAGTTCCAATGGCATATAATCCAATAATGGCTATACCATACATATTCATTCCATCAATTTGCGTAGTGCTAGGTTACTATGCTCAAGTTTTTGGATTAATAACTCCAGGATATATAGCTGACCCATCTTTCATACCTTTCTTTATTCAAGGATGGATGTCAGGTATGGATATAAGAAACGTAATATTTATGTTCTTATGTGTAGGCTTAAGCGTAGTTATATACTATCCATTCTTTAAAGCATATGAAAAGGTAGCAGTACAAAAGGAAATAGAAGAAGCTAAAGAAGAGGAGGATTTCGAATGGTAAAAAAAATGTATGACCCATGGTCAAGAATAACAACAAGAAATGGTTATGCAGGTGATGAAGTAATATCAGCACTTCAAAAATCAATTAGAAGAGGATTAGAAGAGCAAGCCTGTAAGTTTGCTTATGAAATGTACATAACATCTCCAGAGCTTGAAGAGAAGATGTGGAGAAGATTACTTACTATATCTGTTGAAGATATAGGAATGGGAAATCCTATGGCAGCAGTAATAGTAAATAATTTATTTGAAATGCGTAAGAATTTTGATTATGCAGATGGAGATCGTCCAATGTATTTTATTCATGCAATACGTTACTTATGCCAATGTGAAAAAGATAGATCATCTGATTTATTAAAGAACATATGCATAAAGAGTTTTGCAATGGGTAAGTTCCCTGAGATTCCAGATTACGCACTTGATAAACACACTCAACGTGGTCAAGAAATGGGAAGAGACTCATTCCACTTCTTAAATGAAGCTAGTAAGGTAATACCTCAAGCTAAAATAGATAATGACTACAAAGAGCGTTATGCAAAAATTCTTGAAGAATATGATCCAGAGAATGTATGTGATACTACATTTAAATTTAATGGATGGCAATTCTAATTTAATTATATGATTTAATAAAGAAGCTATCGTACTAGCAGATAAAATCTACTGGCGATAGCCTCTTTTTTATATATTTAAAAGTTAGATTAAAAATTTTTAATCTAACTTTTATTTTATTATCATGAAAAGAAAATTTTTATGTTTTATACTTTAATTAAATTAGCAATAACGGTAAGGAGTGATTTTATAATGATAAGTAAGTTAGAAGAAATAAAAAAAATAATATTTAAGAATAAGAAAACCATAATAAAAAGTATATCTATAATATGTGTATCTGGATTTATGTTAGTTACATTATCAGGATTATTTATTTATAGTACAGCTAAGAAAAATATTAATTATACTATTGAAGAAGCTAAAGAAATAGCTCTTAAGTCTGTTAATGGAGATATACTAAAAGTTAATAAAAAGTTAGAAGTAGAAAGTCTTAGCTTTGAATATGAATTTAAAATAAAGGATAA
Source organism: Clostridium gallinarum (assembly GCF_014836325.1). GTDB lineage: Bacteria > Bacillota > Clostridia > Clostridiales > Clostridiaceae > Clostridium > Clostridium gallinarum. The sequence goes on along the minus strand of NZ_JACSQZ010000065.1, from coordinate 3,679 downwards.
TAATAATATTTTGAGAGAAGTTACTGTGGATTCAAACTTAGGAGTTATTACAGATTTAGATTAATTATTTAATATATTGGTTAGTATAATATGAATTATAAATTTGTTATAATTATATATTAATATTATATGAATATGAGGTGTAGTTACTATGAAGAGCATATTAATAGTAGAAGATGAAATAAATATTTCTGAGTTTGTAAAGTTAGAATTAGAGTATGAGGGATATAGTGTTTGTATAAAGGATGATGGAAGAGAAGGTTTAAAAGAAGCTTTAAAAGGTAACTATGATTTGATAATTTTAGATATTATGCTTCCATCAATGAATGGATTTGAAATATGTAGAAGATTAAAAAAACAAATTAATACTCCAGTAATAATGCTTAGTGCTAAAGATAGTGTAATGGATAAGGTTAATGGACTTCAAATTGGAGCCGATGATTATATTGCTAAGCCTTTTGCAATAGAAGAATTGTTGGCTCGTATTGAAGTTGTTATGAGAAGGCAACATAACTTTAATAACTATTTAGTTAAATTTAAGGATATAATAATAGATAAAAATTCAAGAACTGTTAAGAAAAATAATGAGGAAATAAACTTAACAAATAAAGAATATGAACTTTTAATTATGCTTATAGAAAATAAAGATAGAGTAATTACAAGAGATGAAATATTGGACAGAATATGGGGATATGAATTTGATACAGAGACCAATGTTATAGATGTTTATATTAGGTATTTAAGAACCAAATTAAATCCTGATAATAAGGAAGAATATATTCAAACGATAAGATCAGTTGGCTATATTATGAGGAGTTAATAATGAAAAAGAAGAAGGTACCAATACTTAGAGAAATAATAACTAAATCCTTTTTTGTTATTATTATTATTTTAGCAATATACACATTTGGTCAAATAATAACATTTTGGATATTTACAGATGAATATGAGAAGGATTTATTAAAAGATAGATACAGAGAAATCGTTAGTTTATCAAATAATATTAGTACAGAAATTTCTGAAGAAGGATTTAGAGATCATTTAAAAACTTTAAATAGTGGAGAAGTAGATGAAGAGATAAGAATATACTCAAAAGATAAAGTATATTATCAATCTAAATCGGATATTTGGGAAGATATTAATTATAGGTATATAGATAATGATATAAAAATAGAAACTAAGATTCTAGATTTTGATATATATATGATCATATCAGCAGATATAAAGATATCAGATTCTAATTATATAATACAAGTAGTTAGAGAAAATGATATATTTAAGGAATTTACTGAAAATTCTCTTCCCATTTTTATAATAACATTAGTATTAGGTCTTATTTTAAGTGGGGTAGGGGCAATATATGTATCAAAAAGTTTTGTAGATAGATTAAAAAAACTTACTAAGACTATGAATGAAATAAAAGAAAATGGAATTGATAAAAGAGCTGAGATTTCAGAAGCAAATGATGAAATTGATAAAGTAAATATTGTTTTTAATTCTATGATGGATGAAGTACAAGATGCCTTTGAAGAGCAAAGTAGATTTGTATCAGATGCATCGCATGAATTAAAGACACCATTAACAGCACTTCAGGGACACTTAAGTATGCTTAAAAGATGGGGGAAAAATGATAAGGTGCGTTTAGAAAAATCCTTAGATATATGCTTAAATGAAGTAGAAAGATTAAAGAAAATAGTAAATGATATGTTGATTTTGTCTAAGGCAGAAAATGAAAATATAGATTTAAATGAGTTAGATAAAATTAATCCTAAAGATATAATTAATGAATTAATTTATGAGTATAGGATATTAAATGATAAGGTAAAATACATAGTTAATATTGAAGATAATATAAAAATTAAAGTTAAAGCTGATGATTTAAAACAATTATTAATAATATTTATTGATAACTCTATTAAATATAATAATAAAGAAAGTATAGAAATTAAAATAACATTATTAAAAGAAGAAGAGCAAATAAAATTAGAAGTTAAGGATAATGGAATTGGAATACCTAAAGATGAAATTAATAATGTTATGAAAAGATTTTATAAGGTTGATAAATCTAGAGTAAATAATAATTCCTTCGGAATAGGTTTATCTATTGCAAATAGAATAGTAAATAAATATAAAGCTAAAATTAAAATAGATAGTGAATTAAATAGATATACAACAATATCTGTATATTTTAATCTTTAGTATAAAGTTAATATTTATGTAGGAGGTAGATAAAATGAAGAGAATAATAGTAGCAATGACCATAATAATTAGCAGTATGAGTTTAATAGGATGTAGTGAATTAAATATACCAAGTAGTAATACAACGAAAAATGAAAATATAAGCAATGATGAAATTTTGAATGAAAATTCAAATAGTAATAATGAAGTTCAAAATGAAAATTCAAATAATAATCAAATTCAAAATGGAAATACAAATAATAGTCAAACTTCAAATGAAACCTCTAAAATTTCTATAGAAGAAGCTAAGAACATAGCTCTAACACATGCAAATTTAACAAGTGATAAGGTATCATTTATTAAAGCAAAAAATGAATTCGATAATGGAATAGATAAGTATGATATAGAGTTTTATTATGAAAATACTGAATATGATTATGAAATAAACGCATCTAATGGGCAAATAATAAAATATGATTACGATGTAGAAAATTATAATATAAATAGAGATCAAAATGTAGATAGAACAGTTAACGTATCTACAGAACAAGCAAAGGAAATAGCTTTAAAACATGCAAATTTGACTGCTAATGAAGTTGTATTTGCAAAAGTAGAGTTAGATTTTGACGATGGAATACAAAAATATGAAGTGAAGTTCTATAATAATAATATAGAATATGAATATAATATAGATGCTAATACTGGAGAAATAGTATCATATGAAAGAGAATAATTAATTTTATAAGCCTCTTATGTAAGAGGCTTATTTATATAGCTTATTAATAAATAATAATTATTATTAGTTGACAATGCCAATTTGATGATGTATTATATAAATATAGAAAATACAGAAAATAAAGAAAAAAATAAATTTTATATATAAAAGGGAGAGTTAATTATGAAGAAATTATTTAAATGTAGTATATGTGGATATGTACACGAAGGATTAGAGGCACCAGAAGTTTGCCCTAAGTGTAATTTAGGAAAAGAAAAATTTGTAGAACTTAGCAGCGAAGATGCTGAAAAAATATATGCTTCAGACAGAACTAATAGTATACATGCAGAAATGATTGTATTAGCAGGTAGAATTGCTGAACTTGCTAAAGAAGGTATAGAAATAAACCTTGATCCAAAGTGTGTAAATGGATTTGAAAAAGCTAAAAATGAAGCTTGGGTTATCAAGCAAAGATGTAAAGCAGAATTAGCAGGACATATCGCTAACGGAAAGTGGTAGGCTAATATTATAAACGGTATATATTGTATTAATACAGTATATACCGTTTTTTTATTATTTAGTGAAATTATAAAGCTGCTACCCTGTGAATAACAGTTTTATAATTTCCATCCTTCAGTTTGGAAGTGTTAAAATATCATAGCGAGGTGACTTGGAATTTGCGACGGAACATGGATATGTTACTTTAACACTTTTTTAATGTATAGACCAGTTATAAAAAGTCAATACTTTTTTAAAAAATTCTTTTATTAAATAAGGGTATACTTA
>NZ_JACSQZ010000064.1 GCF_014836325.1 Clostridium gallinarum | reverse complement strand
AAAAAGCTTCTTGGTAATTACTTTTACTGAACTTTCATCAGTTAGCAAATTACAGCTTTGCTGGGCACGCTCCTAAAAAATAAAAAAGGCTACCAAAAATGGTAACCTCTTTTAAGTAATATATATCTAAATTTTAGTAAGTGTAAAAACCTCTTCCAGTCTTTCTTCCAAGGTATCCAGCTCTAACATATTTTCTTAATAGATTGCTTGCTCTATACTTACTATCACCTGTTTCATTATATAAAACATCCATAATAGCTAGACAAACATCTAAACCTATAAGATCTCCTAAAGCTAATGGTCCCATCGGATGGTTTGCACCATATTTCATTGAAGTATCAATGTCTTCAACTGATGCTATTCCTTCTTGAAGAATAAATGTTGCTTCATTAATCATTGGAATAAGGATTCTATTAACTACAAATCCAGGAGCTTCATCAACTTCTACTGGCTCTTTTCCAATTGCAACTGATAGTTCTTTTACAGCATCAAAAGTTTCTTGTGATGTTGCCATACCTCTTATAATTTCAACAAGCTTCATTACTGGAGCTGGATTAAAGAAGTGCATTCCAATAACCTTATCTGGTCTCTTTGTTGCTGATGCAACTTCTGTTATTGATAAAGAAGATGTATTAGAAGCTAAAATAGTAGATTCCTTACAAATTCCATCTAATTCTGCAAATATAGTCTTTTTAATTTCCATATTTTCTACAGCTGCTTCAATTACTAAATCACAATCTTCGGCAAGAGCTAAATCAGTAGTTCCAGTTATTCTTGAAAGGATTGCTTCCTTATCTTCTTCAGTTATCTTACCCTTAGCAACTAACTTAGTTAAACCCTTATTAATTCCACTAATTCCTCTTTCAACAAACTCATCTTTTATATCCCTAACTATAACCTCATAACCTTTTTGAGCAAATGCTTGAACTATTCCAGCTCCCATAGTACCTGCACCAATTACAAAAATCTTTTCCATTTTCAAAACCCTCCTGTTTAAATGTAAAATGTATAATTAAGAATGTAAAATTAATGTTGAAAATGGATAACTCCATTTTCTATGTTTTAAATCCATAATTACACATTACCAATAATTCATCATCCATTATTATTTTAACTCGGCTCGCCCGAGTTATTTCCTAAATTATGCATTATCTATTATCAATTATTCTTAATTGTTTTTATTTGAGATGTCATTTCTGGTACAATTTTTAATAAATCGCCAACTATTGCATAGTCTGCTGCTTTCATTATTGGAGCTTCTGGGTCTTTGTTTATAGCAATTATCATGTCTGATTCTTGCATACCAGCTACGTGTTGAATTGCTCCCGAAATACCACATGCTATATAAATAGTAGGTCTTACTGTTTTTCCAGTTTGTCCAACTTGATATTCTCTATCTATCCATCCATTTTCAACTGCTGCTCTTGATCCTGCTACTGTTCCACCTAATACTTCTGCTAATTCTTCTAAAATTGCGAAGTTTTCTTGTGAACCAACACCTCTACCACCAGATACTATAAAATGAGCTTCACTTATATCAACTATTTCTTTTGATTCTTTTATTATTTCAAGAATTTTAGTTCTTATATCTGATTCTGCTATTTCTATTTCCACTTCTTCAACAGTGAAATTTCTTTCTTCGTCAGGTAATCTTTCAAATACTCCTGGTCTTACTGTTGCCATTTGTGGTCTATGATCTGGACAAACAATAGTTGCCATTAAGTTTCCACCAAATGCAGGTCTTGTAGCAAGTAAATCTGCTTTTTCTACATCAACATCTAAAACTGTACAGTCAGCAGTTAATCCAGTAGATAACCTTGCTGCCACTCTAGGACCTAAATCTCTTCCGATAAATGTTGCACCAATAAGAACTATTCCTGGTTTTCTTTCATTAGCTAAATCACATATTATCTTAGTATATCCATCAGTAGTATAATGCTCTAATAAGCTACTTTCAGCTACTAAAACTTCATCTGCTCCATGTCTTCCTAATGTATCAGCTAATCCCTTTATATCCTTACCTAATAATAGTGCTGTTAATTTAACTCCTAATTTATCTGCAATTTTTCTTCCTTCACCAAGTAACTCAAGAGAGACTTTTTGAAGTTCTCCAGCTCTTTGCTCTGCAAATACCCAAACACCATTGTAATCTGCTATACTCATCTTTTTCCCTCCCATATATTTAGATGTAGTGCTTTTCTTTTAATTTTCCTAATACATATTTTACAGCTTCAGTAGGAGATTCATTTATTACTTCTCCAGCTCCCTTAGTTTCTTTGGTCATAGTTTTCTTAACCTTTGTCGGTGAACCCTTAAGACCTAGTTCTTCTTTATCAACATCAATATCATTTGCTGTCCATAATTGAACTTCCTTTTCTGCTTTTTCAAATATATATTTAACATTCATATATCTTGGTTCATTTAATTCTTTAATAGCTGTTAAAAGTACTGGAGTTTTAACTTTTATTAATTCGTATCCATCCTCTAAAGCTCTATTTATTAATATTCCATCTTCTTCTAGCTTTACATCTTGAACATACGTTACTTGAGGTATATCTAGATGTTCTGCAATTTCTGGTCCAACTTGTGCTGTATCTCCATCAATAGCTTGTCTTCCAGCAAATACTATGTCATAATCCAATTTTCTTAAAGCACCTGCTAAAGTTTTAGAAGTGGCTAAAGTATCAGCTCCTGCAAAAGCTCTATCAGTTATAAGAATGGCTTCATCAGCACCCATACACAATGTTTCTCTTAATGCACCTTGTGCTTGAAGTGGTCCCATACTTATTACAGTTACTTTTCCCCCTACAGTATCTTTTATATTTAAAGCTGCTTCTAAAGCATGCTTATCCTCTGGATTTATTATTGATGGCACGCCATCTCTTATAAGTGTTCCTGTTTTTGGATCTATTTTAACAGCTGTTGTATCTGGAACTTGTTTTAAACAAACTACTATATTCATTCTAAATCCTTCCCCCTTATTTCAAAGCATTTCCTGAAATAACCATCTTTTGAACTTCTGAAGTCCCTTCATATATTTCAGTTATCTTAGCATCTCTCATCATTCTTTCTACTGGATATTCCTTAGTGTATCCATATCCACCAAAGATTTGTACAGCCTTAGTAGTAACATCCATAGCAACTTCTGCTGCATAAAGCTTAGCTCTTGCTGCATCTACTGAATAAGGCATTTTATTATCTTTAAGCCATGCTGCTTTGTAAACCAAATGTCTAGCTGCTTCAATTTTTGTATCCATTTCAGCTATCATCCATTGTAATCCTTGGAATGCTGATAATGATCTTCCAAATTGTTTTCTTTCTTTCATATAACTTACAGCTTCTTCAAAGGCTCCTTCTGCTATTCCTAAAGCTTGAGCTGCTATACCTATTCTTCCTCCATCTAGAGTTTTCATAGCTATACCAAAACCTTTACCTTCTTGGCCAACTAAATTTTCCTTTGGAACTATACAGTTACTCATTACTAATTCTGTAGTTGATGAGCCCCTTATACCAAGCTTGTCCTCTTTCTTTCCAATTGAGAAGCCTTGAAATTCTTTTTCAACTATAAATGCTGAAATTCCTCTTGTACCTTTACTCTTATCTGTCATTGCAAATATAATAAATGTATCAGCTACTCCCCCATTAGTTATAAATATCTTTGATCCATTTAATATATAATTATCTCCATCTAAAACAGCTACAGTTTGTTGTCCTGCTGCATCTGTTCCTGCACCTGGTTCAGTTAATCCAAAAGCACCTAACTTTTTACCAGTTGCTAAATCTGTTAAATACTTTTCCTTTTGCTCCTTAGTACCAAATTGTTCTATTAATGAAGCACATAGAGACGTATGAGCAGAAACTATAACTCCAGTTGTTCCACATACCTTTGATAATTCCTCTACTGCTAATATATATGAAAGAGTATCTCCACCTGCTCCACCATATTCTCTTGAAAATGGTATTCCAAGCATTCCAAGCTCAGCCATCTTTTTAACATTTTCCATAGGAAATCTTTCTGTTTCATCAATTTCAGCTGCTATTGGTTTAACTTCATTTAAAGCGAATTCTCTAACCATTTTTTTCACTAATTCTTGTTCTCTAGTTAATTGAAAATTCATTGATTATACCTCCTCGATATTACATCCTATCCTTAAAACTACATTTTATTTTGAATTTTAAAAATATTGCAATATATTTTATTTTTCTGACTATTTATTCGAAAAATTTTTATTTCTTCTTTCCATAAATGCAGACATACCTTCTTTTTGATCTTCAGTTGCAAAGCACTTTCCAAAATCTCCTGCTTCTATTTTAATTGCTTCATCTATATCTACTTGCATCCCTCTATTTATTGCATCCTTACATAACTTAACTGCTATAGGTGCATTTGCAATAATGGTATTTGCAATATTTTTAGCTTCATCCATTAAAGTTTCAAGTGATACAACCTTATTTACTAATCCAATTCGTAGAGCTTCATCTGCCTTTATAATTGCACATGTATAAATAAGCTCCTTAGCCTTACCTTCTCCAACTAATCTAGGTAATCTTTGAGTTCCACCAAAACCTGGAGTTATTCCAAGACCTGCTTCTGGTTGAGCAAATTTAGCTTTTTCTGAAGCTATTCTAATATCACAAGCCATAGCTAATTCACATCCACCACCTAAAGCAAATCCTGATATTGCTGCAATTACAGGCTTATCTAATTTTTCTAATCTTCTGAAAACTCTATTTCCTAAAAGGCCAAATTCTTTTCCTTCTTCTTCAGATAAATCTTTCATTTCTGATATATCGGCACCAGCAACAAAGGCTTTTTCACCAGCTCCTGTTAAAATAACAGAGTAAATGTTACTATCTTTTTCTAGATCTTCTAATACTATATCTAAATCCTTTAAAGTATCAGAATTTAAAGCATTTAATGCTTTAGGTCTATTAATTGTAACAATAGCTAAATGATCTTCTTTTTCAAGAATTATATTTTTTAATTCCATTATAAATCCTCCCTTTTACCCATATTTATACTATCTCAACATCTCAAATATTCTTTTTCTTTATATAATTGTTAATCTTATAACAATTATATATAAAAATAATTGAAGCCCTTGCTTCAATTATAATTATAGACCTTTAAAAATTCTTTTGCAATATATATATTTCTAAATTAAGGTAATTATCTGAAGTTGTTATTTACTTTCTTCTTTAGATTCTTCTTTATCATTTAGTAAATATATTAAAGTTAATAAGCTTTCTGATAAATGTACATTTTCAACTGTAACATCTTCAGGCACAACTAAATCTACAGGCGCAAAATTCCATATTCCAGTCACGCCATTTTCTACTAATAAATCAGATACTTTTTGTGCATTTATTCTTGGTACGCATATTATACCAATATCAACTGAGTTTTCCTTTAAATAACTTCTTAAATTATCTATATCTTGAATTTCTATATCTCTTATTCTCATTCCAACTAATTTAGGGTTAGCATCAAAGATAGCTACTATATCTAATCCTACTTGAACAAATCTACTATAATTAGCAATTGCCTGACCTATGTTTCCAGCTCCAAGTATTACTCCCTTATATTCTTTGTTTAATCCTAAAATTATACTAATTTGATTATACAGATCTTTAACATTATATCCATATCCTTGTTGACCAAAATCTCCAAAGCAATTTAAGTCCTGTCTTATTTGAGATGCCGTAAATCCTATTTTTTCTCCCAATTCTTTCGAAGATATTCTATCTACATCATTTCTTAATAGCTCTTGTAAATATCTATGATATTTGGGTAATCTCTTAATTACGGCCATTGAAATATTTTTTTTCTTATCCATAATTTTTTTCTCCTAATTCTCTTTTTTCTTATATTAAATCATCTTTATTCATATATCTATTATTATTTTACCACTTTTAATTGGATTTTAAAACAATTTAAGTTATCTATTTAACGAAGTTTTTAAAATATTCTTATAAATCCAAATTTTCTTAATATATTTTGATTTAATTATATTAAAGAAAAAAACTCATATAACTACTAAATCCTAAACTTATATTGATTTATTTTAATATGCACATATTCTTATCTTTTATTATTTCCTAAATATAAAAAATTAGACTTATGTATAACGTAGCAGATGCGTTATACATAAGTCTTAGTTTTACAAAACATTGCCTAATTAAAGTAATGATTTGTATGCTTCCCTTATGCCTGAATGTTCTCAACTCCAATAATTATATTTAAAATGATGAATTTTGTCAATAAAAATAATATTTGAAATTACTTCAAGCATCTTGTCGAATTAATAACTGCAATTATTGTTACACCGACATCTGCAAATACAGCTTCCCACATGTTAGCTATACCAATAGCGCCTAAAATCATTACCACTATCTTTATGCCTAACGCAAAAATTATATTTTGCCATAAAATTTTGTTAGTTTTTCTAGCTACCTTTATAGCTGAAACTAATGCTTCTGGATTATCCTTCATTAGTACTACATCAGCTGCTTCAATAGCAGCATCTGAACCTATACCACCCATAGCTACTCCAATATCAGCTCTTGCAAGTACAGGAGCATCATTGATACCATCTCCAACAAATATGACTTTACCTTTAGATTTATTATTCTTTATTATTTCTTCTACTTTCTTTACCTTATCTCCTGGTAATAGTTCAGAATAAACTTTATCGATATTTACTAAACTTGCAACCTTCTCAGCTACAGTTTTATTATCACCAGTTAACATTACAGTTTCTGAAACACCAATTTCTTTTAAAGCTTTTATTGCTTCTTTAGATTCTTCTTTGATTTCATCAGAAATTACAATATTACCTTTATATTCATTATTTATAGCAACATGGACTATTGTTCCAATGGAATTAACTTTATTATATTTAATATTATATTTTTCCATCATCTTGTAATTACCAATTAATATTTCTGAACCTTCTAATAAAGTTTTAACTCCATGTCCAGAAATTTCTTCATAATTACTTAACACTTTAGAATCTATAGTTTTTCCATATTCCATAATTATAGATTGTGCTATTGGATGATTTGATAAACTTTCTGAAATTGCTGCTATTCTTAAAAGCTCTTCTTTATCTATATTTATATTATTAACTTCAGTTACTTTAAATACACCTTTAGTTAATGTTCCTGTCTTATCAAAAACTACTGTATTTATATCTTTTAAAGCTTCTAAATAATTTCCACCTTTAACTAATATACCTTTTCTTGATGCTCCACCAATTCCAGCAAATAATCCAAGAGGAATAGATACAACTAAAGCACAAGGACAAGAAACAACTAAGAAAATTAATGCTCTAGATAACCATTCATTAAAGCTTGAATCTTTTAATACTAATGGTGGTATTACAGCTAGAGCAATCGCTGAAAATACTACAACTGGAGTATAATACCTTGCAAACTTAGTAATAAATTTTTCAGTAGGTGCTTTTTTATTTGAAGCATTTTCAACTAATTCTAATATTCTAGAAACTGTTGATTCTTTAAAACTCTTAGTAACTTTAATTTTTAAAACTCCATTAGTATTTATAAACCCAGCTAATATTTCCTCGCCCTTTGTTATTTCTCTAGGAACTGATTCTCCTGTAAGAGCTGAAGTATCTACAAAGCTTTTTCCTTCAATAATAATTCCATCTAAAGGAACTCTTTCTCCAGGCTTAACAACTATTAATTCATCTATAGCAATATTTTCTGGATTAACCTTTTCTTCAACTTCATTTCTTATTACATTAGCATAATCTGCTCTAATATTCATAAGAGATGTTATTGATTTTCTAGATTTATTAACTGCATAAGATTGAAATAATTCTCCTATTTCATAAAATAACATAACTGCTACACCTTCTGGATATTCTCCAATAAAGAATGCACCTAAAGTAGCTACTGACATTAGGAAGTTTTCATCAAAAACTTCTCCTCTTCCTATATTTTTAATTGCAGTTAATAGTACATTTCCACCTATTAATAAATAACTTAATACAAATAATCCTATTGTTAATTTTGAATCTCTATTTAATAATATTGCCACTACAAAAATTATAGCTCCAATTATTAATCTCAAATTATCCTTTAGAGTAATTGGCTCACTATGAGAATGATCATGGGAATGTCCATGTGTTTCTTCATGAGAATGTGAATGATGTTCATGTAAAGTATGTCCATGATTACTTCTTTGATTATGGCTTTCCTTACAATCTTGATTTTTTAATGAACAGCTTCCATCCTTACAAGTATTTATACTTTTTATTTCCATCTTCACTTCATCTTTATCATAAACTTTAACTTCTGGCTCTAATTTATTTATTATTTCCTTGGCATTTATTATAATTTCATTCTTTTCCTTACTTCCATCGCCTTCAATTATTAATGTTGATGTTGTAAAATTTAAATTTGCTTCTTTAACGCCATCTAAATTGTTAACTTTGGTTTCAATTTTATTTGCACAATTAGCACAAGTTAATCCCGATAATATTAACTTTATTTCTTTTTTATCCATAAATCTCACCACTTTCTTCACTACTCTAATATATGCTTAAATCCTGCATCAAATATGTGCTTTATATGCTCATCTGCTAGTGAATAATATATTACCTTTCCATCTCTTCTAAATCTAACTAATCTACTGTTTTTTAAAACTCTTAATTGATGAGAAATTGCTGATTGGGACATATCTAGTAAAGCAGCTAAATCGCATACACATAACTCTTCTTTGAATAAAGCATGTAAAATTTTTATTCTAGTTGAATCGCTAAAAGCCTTGAAAAAATCAGCTAAATCATATAATATTTCTTCTTCTGGTAAACTTTTCTTAACCTTATCTACAACATCTTTATGAATTATTGTACAATTACAACTTTCTAATTTATTATCACTCATAATTTCTCCCCCATTTAATTACATATGAATAATTGTTCATATGTTCTTTTGTTTTATTATATGCTTGACTCACTACTTTTGTCAATGTTATTTAAGTAAATATATAATATTATTAGTCCTATTTTTTATTAATTTTATTCACAATTTTTTTATTTAAATATATAAAAACTTATTACTAAAACAAGCTCAATATAACTTAAATATATAATAAAATAAGAGATAAACATTATATTCCTTGCTCCGTCGCATGCGCTCTAAGGCAACCTCATACAATGTTTATCTCTTTGCAAACTGAAGGAAGGAAATTATAAAAGCTCTATTTCTTACACTACGAATTTTACTACTCTAATAAATTTATCCACAACTTGTCCATAGATATATTTCCTAACTAATAAAAAAATATTAAAATATCATAGCAAGGTGACTTGGAGCAAATGCGACGGAACCTGAATATGCTATTTTAATACTTTAGACTGAAATTTTAAATTATAAAGAGGTGCCACCCTAAGGATAGCACCTCTTTATATAACTAATGAAATATGATTTTTTAATTTTTGATTTATCATAACTTCTTCTAAGATTAAATCTATTACTGTATTACATATATGACTTGCATATTCTAAATCTCTTTCATAGGCAATTTTACCATTATAATCTTTTTGCAACTTAAGTATATAAACCTTTATATCTTTGGAAGTTAGTAAAGTATTTATATCCTTTCTAGCTGTGTAAAACTTAGAAAATTTATTTAAATCATTCTCATATAAAATATGATCTTTAACAGCTCCAGGACTTTTAAATTCCCACCTTTGATAATGTGGTACACAAAAATAGTCACATAAGAAATGGCATATAACTCCTAATTCTTGATTAAACTTATTAATTGTATATCTTTCATATATATCATCTAAAGATAATGAAGATAAAAATCTTATCTTATTAACTATCATGTCAAAACTTTCATCTATATAATGTTTTTTAAATTTATATTTTGATGCTGAATCAGGTTTTAAATTTCCCCATATAAAATGTCCATCATTTATTAAAAAAACTTTATTTTCGTCAATATTTTTAATAAATGAACTAGCTAAAGACTTGTGAGTATTCATCATCATAGATTTATCACCTCACTTTTTTAATATAATCTAATGATAATACTTTATTAAGAAAAATACAAATTTATATATTTCATTACCTTCCTTAATAATCTAATTAATATTTATATTAGTTAGTATATTTTAATATCAAGATTATGTTAATTTATTTAAATATTTTTATTTTTCCACTGTCATTTAAGTTTTTTATTATTATAACTATAATAGGTAAAATAAATAATCCTAAGAAACCAAATAATTTAACTCCTATAAAAATACAAATTAACATTATTAGTGGATGTAATCCTATTTGTTCTCCAACTATCTTTGGCTCAAGTATATTTCTAACAATAGTTATAAGTACATAAAGTATAGTTAAACCTATAGCTAAAGGAATATTGCCCTTAAATAACTCTATAAATATCCATGGAATAACTACTCCACCAGTACCAAGAACAGGCAGAATATCTACTATAGCAATTAATAAAGCTATTGAAATAGAATTTTTAACTCCTAATATAAATAATCCTATTGATAATTCTACAAAGGTTATACTCATAAGAATTGCATAAGCCTTTACTATTCTAAATAATGTTCCTACAACGTAATCTTTAACTTCAAAAAGCAATCTATTAGATTTACTTGAAAACTGTCTAGTTATAAAATTTGTAATGCTAACATAATCTATCGCAAAGAAAAATGAAGATATAATAGAAAACATTACAAGTATAAAGAAACTTGGAACTATCGATACTGCTGATGAAACAAATGAAACTACACCTGTTGAAATACCAGATATAATAGTTCCTAAAGATTCTACTAATGAAGATGTCATTTCTTTAATAGAATCCATTAAAGTAGGATCTATACTAAATATTGTATCTTCAAAATTACTAGAAATTCTAATAAGGACAGGCTGAATACTATCATTATATATCTCTGGTAATCTTGTAAAAACGTCCTTTATTCCAATAGATACTTTAATTATTAATAATGAAAATAATGCTCCAACAGTAACATAAAATATAAGAAGTGTTAATCCTGCTACTATTTTTCTATTTATATTAAGCTTTTTAGTTATAAAGTTTATAGAAGGCTTTAGCATAAAAGCTATTCCAAAACCTACTACAAAAGGTAAAAGCCAAATTAAAGCATATTTAATTGTTATATAAATTATCCCCACAACTATTAAAGTATATATTGTATTTATTATAAACTCTCTCTTTTTTTCAACGCCCATAGAAGTTACTCCTTATTTTTTTATTTGATTATACACTAAAATTTAGTAAATTTAAATTTATTATAAAAATATTAATTTAATATTCAGAATTTAGTATCTATATGTAGAATATTTACTATATAATTTTATAAACCTCTACCACTTATACTAGGAATTTTTCTATTCTAATAAGATCATCGCATATTTGACTTTATTATAAATTCCCAAATAATAAAAAATAAATTTGCACATAAAGTAGATATAATCTAAATTATATGCAAATTAAATTTAATATTATTTATTCCCAATCAATATTTACAAAACTATCAAACTCTTCATTATTGCAAGTTGGACATTTGCTCTTTAAAAGTTCCTCTAAAGTAATTACATCATATCTTCCTTCACACTTATGACACTTTTGATCTAATATAAATTTCTTTTCAATATCATATTGAATTTCTACATAATTAATAGTTGCTAAATTTCCACACTTATTACACCTTCCATAAGAATTATGATAAACTATGTTATTTGTACTATCTTTATTTAATATATAATCTATAAATTCATTATCTTCTTTAGCAATATTCTTTCTAAAAATATCAAAATCCTTACTTCTAATACCTATTCCCTCAAATAAAGTTGAGCTAAAACCACACTTTTTACATTGAATACTAACTCCTTTTCCCAAAGGTAAATCCCCCTTTAAAACCTATCCTAGTATAAATATATTTTACCATAACTTATATAGAATATGTTTACACAAAAACGTATGTTATTATTCATTAAATATTTCTCTATTATTCCAAATAATGCTATAATATTTTTAGATAGTAGTTTAATTAACCTATTATCTTTAATTTTTATAAATAAATTTAAAAGGAGATTAGATAATGAAAAGAAATATAAATATAGCATTATTTTCAATTTTTATATTATTAATTGGAATTATCATCGGAAGATTTACTTCTCCAGTAAAAGAAGTTGAAAAGATCGTTGAAGTTACATCTCCAAGCTCTGATATGACTAAAAAATATTTATCTAAATTTATAGATATCCAAGAAAAAGTTAATAATTTACCTCATAATGAAGAAAAATATCAAACTACATTAGGAATGAGAGAATTAGCATCAGAAGAATATGAAATGTGGGATACATTGCTTAATGATATATATTCAGAGCTAAAAAATATCTTATCTAATGAAGATATGGAAAAGCTAACAAACTTACAAATTCAATGGATTGCATATAGAGATGAAATAGCTGAAGAAGCTGGTAAAGAAGCTGAAGGTGGAAGCCTACAACCTTTACTTATAACCACCTCTAAAAGTCAAACTACCAAGGAGAGATGCTTAGAACTAATAAATGACTATATGGAATAAAAGTTTATTTTTATAATAACATCACTTTTCATATTTCTTTCTATAAAAAGTGTTAAAATATCATATCTAGGTTCCGCCTTACAGCTACAAGTCACCTCAATATGATATTTTTAACAATTCAAAACGAAATTCAAAAATTTTAATTATATCCTCTTCTAAATCTTTTATTGAATCACGAATCTTTTCCTTTTTTTCATATTAAATTTATCTAATCCTAGATCTATAATAATGAATATACTTAAATTCTAAAATATATCTAGTTCATACTTCTCTGCTTTATTGCAATAAAGATAATCTTTGTAATTAATTCTTTTTTTAATGAAGATACCTTAAGCTTTATTGATAAAATTAATCCATCTTTGAATTACATCTGGCATTATTTTTATATATATTATCAAAAATAAATTTCTCTATAACCTGTTTATTTAATTTTTTAATACTTTCATCTAAATTCCCTTCATATTTACCTTCTGTAGTAAATAAGAAAACCTCATCTGCTAATCCTTTAAATTCATCTAAATTTAAATTAACATTTCCACTTTTAACTTGAACTATTGCCTTCTTACCTGAATCTTTATGTTTAAGGACAAATTCATACTTTACTGTATCTAATCTATTAGTTTTAGGAATTATATAATAACCTTCTTCTTTTTGTAAATAAAGACCAATAACATTTTCACAATCATCTGGAGATAACAGTGAAAATATACTCTTATTCTCTAGATTCAGTTCATATTTTTCATCTTTTGTATATTGATTATATAGTAATTTAGAATACTCTAAAGCTGTATTATCCCATACTTTTTGAACAGTGCTTCTCGTTGCAAAGCTATTTATTACTTTACCTGGCACTTCATCAATTAATCCAACTTTAATCCACTCACATTTTCTTACATTAACAATATCAGCATTAATATATTCTTGAGTACTTTTATATTCCCACTCTCCTATAATCCTCCCTAAATAGTAAACACCTAACTCATCCCTTGTCCAACATAAATCCCCTATTTTCATATTTTTATTAACTATATTAGTGGCAACTTTCCATGAACGTGGAACTTTCTTCTTTTTAGAATTATTTTTATCTTCGTAACAGTACTTTTTTAATGCTTTACTCTCGTACTCTTTCCATGTCATATTATCACTTTCACCAACAGCCCATCCAACTCCTAATATATTTTTTTCTAAACAAAATCTTCTTGGATTTACACTCTCCTTAGAATTAGGCTTAATATTAATTCTCCATAAATTTTCACATCTCATATTAAAAACTCCTTTATATTTATAACTTTAAATATATAAACGTTTATTTCCCTTAATAAAGTCCTCTATATTTATAAATCCATTCTTATACTATAATCCCTAAGCCATTCTTTTCTGATTTCATAATCTCTCATAACAGAAGCTACTAAATCCCAAAGTTCCTGTGAATGATTCATATAATACATATGACACATCTCATGTACAACTATATAATCTAAAGCTGTTGTCTTTGCCATAGCACATCTCCAATTAAATAGAAGTTCATTCTTTGATGTACAGCTAGCCCATCTTTTCTTTTGTTCTTTAATTTTGATATCACTTGGTTTCTTGGCAAAAAACTTTTGATAATACTTAATTCTTTTCTTTACTTGCTCTTCAGTCTTTTCTCTATACCAAGCTTCCATAGCAGCTTTAATAATCTTCTAATTTTTTTCTTTCACATAAACGTGGAATTTTCCTCTGAAAAGTTTAACTTTTTAGTTATTCTGTAAAGTTTTATATATGTATTGGCAAGAAATAATTTATTCCTAACTACATAAAAGATTCTCCGTTTACAAATTCTCTATTAACTTTTTAGCCTAAATTAATGACTTTCCAGATACCTTGTGTATACTGAATAATTCCCTAGTCTCTATAATCTTACTTTAATTATACACTCTTCTACAAACATTAACCTTATTTTGTAAATAAAAAAAGCCATAGATTTCTCTATGACTCATTATTATTTATTTGCTTCATATTCTTTTCTAAGGTGTTTCACCTCATCTAATGATAAATCACACTTCTTAGCAATCATTTCATCATTTAATATATCCATTAAATTTTTAGCTATTTCTTTTTGCTTTTCTAATTGCCCTTCATTAAATATTTTTTGACCTAATGGTGACATACGTATCTTCCTCCCTAATTCATCACTAATTTCAACATTAAACTTTAATGCCAATGATAATAAAATAGTTTGACATTGAATTTTTATTTCTTTATCCTTAATATCTGTACTTAATTCTAGTGCAGATTCTATTACTTTATCCTTACTAATTTTACTATCCATCAATGGAGTAAATTCTAACCATGCAATATCGGTTAATGTAAGTTCTTTTCCTATTGTTAATTTCTCTTTTACATCATTTAATATCTTTTCTGCTGAAAATTTCCCCATATAAATTGGATTAAATTTATATTTAATAGACCCATAATCTAATTCACTATTTACCTTTAAAATATCATTTGTATATATTACATATGTTTCAATCGGCTTTTTATATTGAGAAATTAAATTAGCATCATATAATTGAAATCTATATATATCATCATTTTTCTTTGTGCTTTGAAACTCAAAATGTATAAGTTTTTCATCATCAACCTCATATATAAAATCAACTGAAAGTCTATCTAACTTTATTTCCTTTATATCTCCTCTTAATGGTTTAAAACTAGTTCCTTTTATTCCAAAAATCTCTTTAACGCCATTTAATTGTTTAACAAATGCCTGTGAAAACACTGTGTCTTCTATCTTTAATTTATCCATATTATCTTCCTTATACTTATATATTTAATTATATAAAAATTGAAATTAATTTTTCAAATATATTATCTTAATTATACACCATAACTTAATTAATTAATCACATTTTTAAATTCCAAAAAGCCACAGATTTCTCTGTGACCTTTATTATTAAATAAAATATAAGCAATTTGTATCTATATTAGTTGGTATTAAATCTCTATTTCCATAAGTTGAACTTAAATCTGCATAATAAGTTGTTATTGGTAATCTTATTTTATTTATTACTCCTACATGCATAAAAGTTAATTTATATGCATCCTCAATAATTTTTTCTATATCTAAAGACCCAAATACTCTTCTTATCCTTATCGGTTGTGCCATTCCCATTCCTTCATATGGTTTAGTTGTGCAAACATATGCGGAATCATCTTTATAATAGCATCTTCCCATAATTGTTTTCCATTCTTCACCTTTAGATATAGTTGCTATTCTTCTATTAACTCCTTTAGTTATCTCAATATAATCAAATTCTACTCCTAAATTATTCATAGTATTTTTTAAATTTTCAAGTTCTTCTCTACTTATTCCATCTCTATGAAATGTAATATGCTTTGGTTTACATCTATAAGTATTTTCATATGAATTTACAGCTTCAAAAACTATTTCTCTTAATGTTTCTAATTTTATCTTTTCACCACTTTGCGATGATGAAATAACTTTAGTTTTTAATACTCTTCCATCTTTACCTACAACCTGAATAACACCTGCTTTATTAACCTTATTTTCTCTACTTACATCTAATCCTATAAAACAATCTGAATTTAACTTTTCATTTAAAATCCAAGGTTGTATACCACTTTTAGCATATACTCCTAATAATATATTTAAGAAAATACTGTCTTTATTTTTTTCAATATAACTAAGAGTATCAAACCCAATACACTGTGTTGGAACTTCATTTCCACAACTAAATGTTTTCTTTATAATATTGTAGTACTTATTTAAATTTTCTTCACTTAAGATAACTATTGTTGTTTCATTATAATTAGATACTATTTTCTTTAGTTCATAACTAAAGATATCTTCATTATCAATTCTTATTTCTTTAAAATTAACTATATTATTAAGCTTCACTCTATTTAATGCTACTCCTAATTTACTAGAAAATTGTTCAAGGTCATCACAAAATTTAGATATCTTTTCTAAATTAATTTTACTTTTAGCTAATATTGGGTCTATAAAATATTTTATTTCTATTTTTTTATTTTCATATACCCCAAAACTTTTAAGTCCATATAAAGGATATTTTTGAACTCTAGCATTTCCAAATAATAAATCTGGTTGTTGTAAATCTTTAATTTTATATCCAATATTATCACACATCATGTTTTTCTTTTTAACATCAATATGTTCAACATTTTTAACTATATTTATAACTTCATCAACCATAAACTGCATCTTTTCATTTGTTTTTTGCTTAACTCTAGTATTGAAATCTCTAAGTATATTTTGTGGTAAATTCTCAAATCTACATACTTTCTTTAACCTACTTGGTATGTACGGAAATATAGTATTTTTATTATTTTTTACTAATACAGCCTTCATATCTTTTGGAAGTTTATTTACTATATAACTCTGGTTTTTATTTTCATAATAATCTACTATTGAACAGCCCATATATTCATTTTCTTCACTTATAGTAAAAGGTGCTATACCAACATATTCATATGTTGAATTATAAAAATAATCCTTAACCCTATCACCTATTTTTATATTATTATTTTTTATTTCATACTCTAATGTATTAATATATTCAAAATTATGACTTATATCAAATCCTATAATTATATCTCCAGTACTTTCTATA
>NZ_JACSQZ010000063.1 GCF_014836325.1 Clostridium gallinarum | reverse complement strand
TTAATATTAAATTTATCCACAATTTAAAATAGAAAAAAAACCTCTGTTTTTTTAAACAGGGGTTTTTCAACAAACTGAAAAAAAATTATAGGTCATCCTATAATTTTTTTTATCTCTTCTATTAATTTACTTATATTAATTCTATCTACTTCTATTGCTTGATTATCTTCAAATATATTTACTTTATCCACTATTAAATAATAATATAAAACTCCAAATTTTCTCTTTATTACAAGTTCATATTCCTTATTATCTAAATCCTTATAATCTTTATTTGCTAATAAAGTAATCTCCTTAATCTCTGGCAGGCTTAAACTACCTAAATTAATAAGTCTTTTATATATAAATAATGCAAAAATATTATTTTCTTCATATACATCTTTTACTTCGATTATTTCCTCAAATCTTAATATTATCTCTTCTGAAATATTATTTGTTAAATATTTTCTTGTTATTTTTATATCCTTAATACTATTAGAAAATTTATAAGCTAAATCATCTAATGATACTTCGTCTTTTAATTCTAAAATTTTATTAATCCTATCTATTATTTTTTCTCTTGGAAAAAATGTTTCTTGACCTGTTGATACACTTTTCTTAATAAACCATTCTTCAGGTATTATATCTTTTCTTTTCCATCTATAAAGTTGTCCATAAGATATTCCTGTTAACTCTAGAAGCTCTTTCTTTGATATTAGTTCTTCAAGCATATCTCTTCCCCTACCTTACTCTTTTTATCTACTTTTAAAGTTCCAGTGTACTCTATTTTATCTATAGAGCATCCATCTAAAATAGTTACATTATGACCTCTTACTATATTACAAGTAGTATTTTGTAATATTATTGTATCTCCTTCTATTAGTTTTGAAGATACCATACCGTCTACAATTTTGATCCAACCAGTATTCTTAATAGTTATCTCACTACCACCTATTTCTTCAATCTTACTAAGTCCTTTTGGTACTATTTCAATTCTATCTGCTGAAAGTAATCCTTCTACAATTACTTCTCCCTTACTATAAAAATAATTTCCTTCACAATTACCTACTACATTAATTGAACCTTTTACATCAATTTCATCAAACAATAAATTCTTTTTTATTGTTGCATCACCTAGAACTTTAATATATTTACATACTAATCCTTCTTCTAATGTCATATCTCCTAATATTTTGGCATATTCTTTTACTTCTACATCTTTATTAGATGTAAAATCTCCTTTAACTTTTAAGGAAGTCATACTTCCTTTTCCCTTTAAAGTAGTATCTCCAAGTATTTTTAACTCTTCTACTTTTATATCATAATGAAATATTGAGTTACCCATTACTTTTATATTTCTACCTTCTACCTTACCTTTAAATTCACCATCACCCATTACTGATATATCTATACACTCTATATTCCCTAAAGAAGTACCATTTCCCATAATTTTTATATTATTATATTTACCAGCACCAATAGATCCATCTCCTAAAATTTTTGTATCATAATCCTTCATAAAATACCTCCTACAAATGTACTCTCTCTTTTATTTTTGATTTGCCACTTTCCTTTAACTCTCCAGTGTACTCAATTTTATTAATTACACAGTTATCTCCAATTTCAATATTTCTTCCTCTTACAATATTACAATGAGTATTTTCCAAATATATTTCATCAGCTTCTATTTCTTCACATATTAACTTTGTATTTATTTCTTTTGTAAAAAATAATACTTTATAGGTTCCAGTCCTCTTTTTTACAGATATCTTTTCTCCACCAATCTCTTTTATCTCATTTACTTTTAGTATATTTAAATCTAAGTTATCTCCTGATAAAAGCCCATCTATTTTAGCTTTTCCATCTAAAAATAAATTTTCACATTTACAATTTCCATTAATAAAAATCTCTCCACTTACTTGAATATTATCAAAATCAACTTCACCGTTAGCACTTAATCTACCATTAACATCAAGATACTTTCCTGTAATACTACCAGCTGTCTTGCAATATCCATTTATTTTACATTCTTCTTTTACTTTTATATCATAAGAAACATTAAAAACTCCATTAACATCCATATAATTAGTGTTTATTTTCCCTAAAGACTTTGCCTTACCATTAACTTTAATTTTTTCTACATCTATATTTCCTTGAATAGTCCCTATTCCATCTATTGACACATCTTGATACTGACCTTCTCTTATACTTCCTATTCCATCAATATTAATATTATTTTCCATAATAACCCCTCCAACATAACATTGTTACACTAAATTTTATAAATAAAAATCTCATTTCTCTTTTATACTATTTATATTATCGTAACATTGTTACATTGTAAATAGATTTTATAAAATTTTTATATTTATCTTAAATAACAAAGAGGCTTTTTGTAAAAAATAATTACTAATTCAAAATGAAAATTAAAGGAGCTGTGATAAATACAGCCCCTTGTTAATCTTTATATATTAAGTTTACTTTAAAGCTCTTAAATATTTTTCTATTTCTTCAGCCACTAACTTTGCGTGATTTGCTGCTTCTACAACTGTTCTTGCACCAGTTACTACATCTCCAGAAGCAAAAACTCCCTCTCTTGTAGTATGACCACATTCATCTGTAAGTAATAATCCCCATCTATTTGTTTCTAGTCCTGTTGTATTAGATACTATATTATTTTTTGGAGATTGGCTTACTGCAATTATTATTGAATCACATTCAAATATTCCTTCTGTTCCATCAATATTTACAGTATTAACTTTTCCATTTTCATCTGTTTTATTTTTAGTTTCTATATATTTTACACCTTCATCTAATAATTCTATCGGAGATTTAAATAGCTCGAACTTAATTCCATCTCTAATAGCACCATCTAACTCAGCTTTAGTTGCAGGCATATTTTCCATACCTTTTCTGTAAAGTATATATACTTCTTCTGCACCATTTCTTTTCGCTACTCTAGCTGCATCCATAGCAACATCTCCAGCTCCAATTACGCAAACCTTTCTGCCTAGTTTATAAGTATCTGGTGATTTTAAATAATCAATAGCATAGTGTACATGTCCTAAACTTTCTCCTCTAATATCTAATGTTCTTGGATTCCATACACCTGTTCCAATAAAGACAGCACTATATCCATCATAAAAAAGCTTGTCTAATGTAATTACCGGCCCTATTAAAGTATTGGGTCTTATCTTAACCCCTAATTCTATTAATCTTTCCTCATAATGGTCTAATATACTTTTTGGTAATCTAAATTCTGGAATACCATATCTTAATACTCCACCAATCTTATCATGAGAATCAAATAAAGTAACATTGTACCCTTTTTGAGCCAATATAAAAGCAATTGTTATTCCAGCAGGGCCTCCTCCTACTATTGCAACTCTTTCATCTAGCTCATTTTCTTTTTCTAATTTAATATTTTCTAAGTAATATTTAGATATATGTGTTTCTATTTCACAAAATCTTACTGGCTCATCTTTAATTCCTCTAATACAATTTCCCTTACATTGTGCTTCATGAGGGCAAACTATTGAACAAACTAAAGATAGTGGATTGTTTTTAAATAATATTTCACCAGCCTTAGCTATTTGTCCTTCTTTAAATAAATCTATTACCATTGGAATTGGAGTGCTTATTGGACAATTAGCTTGACATCTAGGGTTTTTACAAAGATAACATCTGTTAGATTCTATAATTAAATCTTTCATTTTATCCCCCTTTTCCTTTGTAATTTTTTAGCTTTTATATTATATCATCAATACTTATATTAAATAAAGATAAACTTCTTTCTAATATTCCGTTTAAATAAGCTAAAACTATACCATAATTTGTTATAGGTACTTTCTTATCTTTGCAGTCTTTTACTCTATTTAATACAGTTTTTCTATTAATCATACATGCCCCACAATGGATTATTAAGTCATATTTATCTATATCATCAGGAAAATCATGAAAAATACTATAATCATAACTTAATTCTGCCCCAACATATTTGTTAATTAGCTTTGGTATCTTAACTCTTCCTATATCTTCATGAGATACATTATGAGTACAGCTTTCAGCAATTAGTATTTTAGAATTTTCATTTAAATTCTTTATTTTAAATGCTCCTCTAATAAATTCTTCAAAATCTCCCTTTTGTCTTGCAAATAACATTGAAAAACTAGTTAATTTAATACTTTGTGAAACAATTTTATCTACTTCTTTAAAGGCTTGAGAATCTGTTATTACTAAATCAATATCCTTAATATCTTCTAACGCTGATTTTAATTCAGTATCTCTTACCACATAACTCTTAATTCCATGATCTAAACAATCTCTAATACATTGAACTTGTGGTAATATTATTCTTCCCTTTGGAGCTTCCGAATCTATTGGAACTACCATCACAACCTTACTATCATAAGGAAGTAAATCACCTATTATAGGCAATTCATCTTCCTCTTCTTTTAAAATTTTAATAAGATTTCCCTTTAAATTTTCAATTCCTTCCCCTGTTAATGAAGATAAAAATAGATATTCCTTATACTTTTCTTTTAATGCTGATAGTTCTTCTTCCTTAAGCTTATCTATCTGATTAATAACAACAATATATGGTATATTATATTTTTTAAAGTTTCTTTTTACCTTGTTAAATTCCTCTATATCCATATCTATAGCACTTAAAACATATATGGCTATATCTGTTCTTTTTAATATGTCTAAAGTTCTTTTTTCTCTTA
Organism: Clostridium gallinarum; assembly: GCF_014836325.1. Lineage (GTDB taxonomy): Bacteria > Bacillota > Clostridia > Clostridiales > Clostridiaceae > Clostridium > Clostridium gallinarum. The sequence goes on along the minus strand of NZ_JACSQZ010000063.1, from coordinate 14,079 downwards.
TTTCTCCAAGACTACTTTCATCCTTAAATCCTGCTGTATCTATAAATAAAACTGGACCTACAGGTATTAACTCCATAGCTTTTTGAACTGGATCTGTTGTAGTACCTTCTTTTTCAGAAACTAAAGATACCTCTTGACCTAAAAACTTATTAATTAAAGATGATTTTCCTGCATTCGTTTTACCATAAATAGCAATATGTTTTCTATTTGCATTTGGTGTTGAATTCATTTAATACCTCCTATAAATATAGGTCTCTTTCACCTGCTTTTAATCTCTCTAAATTCTTTTCTAATAAATCTTTAATATCTTGTCTTTTAATTCTTTCTTTTTCTGTCTTTATAACTTCTTCAGCTTTTTCTAATATTTCCTTATCACCATAATCTATAGCAAATTCTAAAAGAGTAGTCATTGCATTTGGTTCGCAAACATTTTGAATTTCTCCACTTTTAGCAAGCTTCATAAATCTTTCACCAGTTCTTCCTTTTCTATAACAAGCAGTACAATAACTTGGTATATAACCATCATCTAAAACCGACTTAATAACTTCTAATGGAGTTCTATCATCTGAAGTTTTAAATTGAAGAGCTTCTTTTCCTTCTTCTCTATCTTTATATCCACCAACTCCAGTACTTGAACCTGCACTTATTTGAGATACACCGTATCTTAATAATTCTCTTCTCATTTCTGAAGTTTCTCTTGTAGACATTATTATTCCTGTAAATGGAACTGCTATCCTTATAATTGCTACTAACTTTTTAAACATTTCATCATCTACTAAATGAGGGAACTTCTCTAATGTTACACCTGATGCTGGCTTTAATCTTGGCATAGATATTGTATGGAATCCAACTCCATACTTTTCTTCTAAATGTTTATTGTGCATCATAAGGCCTATAACTTCAAACTTTGGATCAGCTAGTCCAAATAAAACTCCAGCTCCTACGTCATCTACTCCAGCTTCCATCGCTCTATCAAAAGCAGTTAAATGATATTCATAATCACCTTTTATTGATTTTGGATGCATAGTGTCATAAGTTGGCTTATGATAAGTTTCTTGGAATAAGATATATGTTCCTATTTTTGCTTCTTTAAGCTTTCTATAATTTTCTATAGTTGTAGCTGCAATATTTACATTTACTCTTCTTATTTCTCCATTGTCACTTTGAGTTTCATATATAGTTTTTAAACATTCTAAAACATAATCTATAGGTGCATTTACTGGATCCTCTCCAAGTTCTAGAGCTAATCTCTTATGTCCCATTTGTTCTAATATCTTAACTTCTTCTGCTACTTCTTCCATAGTTAATTTTCTTCTACAGAAATCATTTTCTCTCTTATAACCACAATAAACACAATTATTTACACAGTAATCACTAACATAAAGTGGAGCAAAAATAACTATTCTTTTACCATATATAGAATCTTTTATTTCTCCTGCTAATTTAAATATTTCATTTAAATCTTCCTTTTCTTCAACTTGTAATAAAACTGCAATATCTTCATAAGATAATCCACTTCTTTTTTTAGCCTTCTCTAAAACATTTTTAATGTCTTCTCTTGTAGCATTTTTAGCATCTTCTAAAATCTTTTCAATGTACTCATGATTAATAAACATATAAAACACTCCTAAACTATAAAATTAAATTAATTGTATATTTTCAAGTTGAATATTGCCTTTAGTTACTTTATAGTAGCCATTATCTTTAGCCCATGCTATATTGTCGCCTCTTGTAACTTCAACTTTAAAACCAGCTTTATTTATTCTACCTTCTATACATTTTCTGCACTCAGCAGCCTCATCTCCTGTGCATATCTTTCCATCATATAAGGAATATTTTTCTCTTACACTTGTAGGAGAAAGATTCGGCATCACTACATTTCCTCCTGCTTTTATACCTTTTTCTCTACCAACAGGATCTATACTTCCAAGAGCCGTTGTAGATGGTAATAAAACATTTGGAAGCAATAATCTAATTAACGCAAGCATAGTTGTAGTTTTTTCTACAGTTCCTGCTTTTTCATCTTTTAATGGTGTATCCTTATGTGGTATAAATGGACCTATTCCACACATATGAGGCTCAAATTCCTTTACAAAAAGTAAATCATTTACTAAATCATTATTACTTTGGTTTGGAAGCCCAACCATAAATCCAGCTCCAACTTGGTAACCAATTTCTTTTAAATCTCTTAAACATTTTCTTCTTTCTTCAAAGCTTGCACCTGGATGAAGAGATTCATAAAGTTCTTTAGTTGCAGTTTCATGTCTTAAAAGATATCTATCTGCACCAGCTTCAAACATTTTTTTATAGGATTCATAGCTTCTTTCTCCTAATGATAAAGTAATAGCATTTTTAGGATATTTCTTTTTTATTTCTTTAATTATTTCTATCATCCTCTCATCTGTGAAATAATCATCCTCTCCACCTTGAAGAACATAAGTTTTATATCCAAGTCTATCACCTATTTCAACACACTCTAAAATATCCTCTAGTGTTAATCTATATCTATCTGCCTCCTTATTTTCTCTTCTTATTCCACAGTAAATACAGTTCTTTTTACATATATTTGTAAACTCTATAAGCCCTCTCATATATACTGTATTTCCATAGCTTTTCATTCTTGTTTCATGAGCCTTTTCTACTAAATACTCCTTATCATTTTCAGTTAAGTTGTCTAATAAAAATAATAACTCCTCTCTAGTAGCATTATTCTCCTTATATAGCTTGTCTATAATACTTTTAATTTGCATATTATACCTCCATAATAATGTTAGCAGTTTACTCTCCTACTTCTTTTTTACTTATAGCAGTTTTTACAGTTACTCCATCTATATTTCCCAATTTTCCTGTTAAGCTATTAATTTCATTTAAGCTTCCTACTACAACTATTGATATAATAGATGTCTCATTTTCTAAAGGTATTCCCATCCTACCTTTAATACTTCCTCTAAAATCAGCCACAACCTCATTAAATTTTGCATTACACTTACTAGGTTCTTCTAAAATTGCACTTATTACACCTATTTTCATTTTATCCCCCTAAACTTAGTATATTAATATCAAAATTTCCAAATTAAAAATATATTTATTTATGCAAAAAAGCCCATTTTCCCAAAAGAAAACAGGCTGATATATTAATAATAAAAGATACGATGGCTCCCTAAAATAAGTTATAATATTCCTAATCATAACTTTTATTATTAATACACTATTACTATTTTCTTTCAAATCAGATTTCTCTTTTTTGTTAGATAAATTTATATTTTTAAAATTCTAATAGGATCAAATGAATAAAGATATTTTCTCTAAACAAATGATTTATTAACATTTATATTTACATCATAATTATTATATATATGTATGTCAATAGTTACCTTTTTATAACTCAAAAAAGTGATATATAAATTTACTTATGAAGTTATTTTCTCCTTCTCATAGTATTTTTATATATCACTAAAAAATTAAAGTAAGCCTCTAATATCTATTTAAACAAAGTAAAATTTTTTCTTTTTCTCCATCTGCTAAATCATAGTTTTCCACTTCCTGAAAACTAACCCATTTTCCTTCAGCTATATCATTTCCATATACAACTTTTTCTTTAAGTTCTCCTATATATACTGATGAAGCTTCACCTAAAGTCTCATCAATTATAGTTTCACCTATCTTTTCAACATTGAAAGCTAATGATTTTAAATCATCCTTAATAGCCCTTGCGATACACTTTTCCTCTGTTTCTCTTCCTTTAAGTTTTCTTCCTACAGTGTACCATAATATTGGTTGATTCTTTTTAGTTTTTCTTCTTACTAAAAAAATATTATTAAAATCATCTTTAATAATTATAGAACATTCTGTAATCTTACTCATTATTTTCCCCCTAAAACTATTCTCTTATGTTTTGTTTTTATAAAATATTTGCCAATGATTATCTATTATTAGTATTCTACATAAAATTAAATTTACCTTTATTTTATTAAACTTTTTGTAAAATTTCTATTAAAAAATATTTACCTATAGCAAAAAATTCTCTTGAATACATAACTGGCATTAAAAGTGGTAAAGTTCTATTAGTAAAAAAACTACTCTTTTCATAATCTAGACTTTTAGCTATTAAATTACTTCTAAAAGCATGAAAATCTGAGGTTATTATCTTTACATCTATATCATTTATATTTTTATTCTCAATATTTTCTAATATCTCTTTAGAAAAGGTTAAATTCTCTCTTGTATCTCTTGATTTGTCTTCCTTTATTATTTCTGCTTTTATACCATTCTTTATTAAATATCTTTTCATTGCCTCTGCTTCTGATATATCCTCACCTTTTCCTTGTCCACCTGAAACTATAATTTTTAATTCACTATTTTGTTTATTTACATACTCTATAGCTTTTTCTAACCGTTGTGCCAAAGTAAGGCTTGGAGTTTCTCCCTTAACACCTGCCCCAAGTATAATTACATAATTGGAATAAGAGTCATTATTTTTCGGAAAAATAATTATTACTGATTCTATAATTACAAATACTACACTTCCTATTAAAATTAAGCTTCTACCTATATTAAATATAATTTTAAAATATTTATTTTTATAGCCTAGTTTTTTTAATTTATCTTTTGAAAAGTGAAATATAATTAATATAACACCAATAAATAAAAAGAATTCATTGAAAGTTATTTTTCCAAATAAAGAATTTATAATTAAAACATATAAAATTGCAAATAAACCTATTATTAAATCAATATACTTTCCCAAATTCACACCCCTCTTTAATACCTATATAATAAATTTTACCATTATCATTTAAATTTATTACTCTTTATATGCTTTTGTAATTTATTCTTAAGTTTTAATTAAATAATAAATTTATTTTTTCATCCAATCACTTATATTTATTTTTTTATTATATTAAAGAAAAGAGGCTGTTTAAAACAGCCCTTAAATAATTATCTTATTAAATTGGATTTCCATCAAAATCAGTATATTCAGGTTTATTTTTATCATTCCCTATATTATTTTGATTTTTATGAAGTTTTTGTCTTCTTTTTCCTTTTTGTTGTGGAGTATTAGTTTTTGTATTCTTTGGCATAGAAACACATCCTTTCAAATGTATTTTATACCCTTATAAATTTTTAATACATATAACTTTGTATTAAACTTCAAACTCCTCTATTTCAATAGCATAAGTACTACAATTTTTACAAACCATTACTGTTACCATGTAACATTTGTCAACTATACCTTCTCTATTTAATCTAGTAAATGATTTTTTATCATAATCTTGATCTATACTGCTAGTTACAAAGTTATTATTTTTTCCATAAACATAAAAATAATATTCTAAGAAATCAAATACTTTCTTCTTCTCCTCTTTTCCAGCCTTACAATTGCTACAACAACTTTCATAATATGAATTTTGAAAATCAACTTCATCACTATTTGAAAGTAATTCTAATATCTTATTTAACTCTATTCCATTAAGCTCTTCATTTTCATCATTAACAAAATACTCTAAGTTATCTTCTCCTAAAATATATTCTTTTCCATCAAAATTAAATTTGTATTCCATCTTTATCTTCCTTTCAGGATTTGTTTTAGTATATTATACCACATATTATAACCTAATTAATATTTCATTTATTTCTTCACTAACTTTAATTCTTTCTTCATATATCCATTTAAAATCAAATTCTAATTTAAAAACTTTACAGAAAGAATAATACATATTTATTCTTTGATAATATATTTCAAGCTCATCTAAATTTCCTCTAAAGCATTGTGGCTTACTTATAACTTTGTTTTTTAATATAAATAACTCTTCTACATATCCTAAAAAAGTTTCCATAAGTTCATCCTTAGATATATCAAAAGGAATCCTTAAAAGTTCCCATTGTATTTGTTCCTTTAATTTATAAGATTTAATTCTATCTAAGATAATTAAATATTCATTTATATCCATTTTTCTATAATAATCTAAAACTTCTTCTCTAGTAGCCCATAAAGCTAACTTTTCATTTAAAGGTAAGCTTTTTATATTTAATATTGCTTCTGATGGCCCTAATACTGCTCTTTTTATTAATCTATCTTTCTCTTCAAGCTTTTCTTGAAGAAACTTTTGATTATCTCTTACAGTTGATACATATCCAACTTCATATATTCCTTTTCTACCTGCTCTACCTGCTACTTGCTTTACTTCTTGAGATGTTAAAGTTCTTATTTCTTCTCCATCAAACTTTTGAATATCTAAGAAAATTATTCTTTTTATAGGTAAGTTAACTCCCATACCAATAGCATCTGTAGTTATAAGAACCTTATTTTCTTTATTAATAAACATGTCATATTGCTTTTTTCTTACTTCTGGTGGTAAATCTCCATAAATTATACTTGCTTTAATACCTTTTTCAGAATATTGCTTAGCAATTTGTAAAACTTTCTTTTTAGAAAATATAACTATGGCATCCCCTGTTTCCACATCATCATAACTAAAATTCTTATTTTCTACTTCTAAAGGAATGCTTCTTTTATATTCTTTAAATTCATATTCATCATCACAATCTTTAACAATCTTTTCTATTACTTCTTTAGCGTTTAATGCTCCACAAATATGAATTTCATTACATCTAAGTCCTAATAGTGCTCTGGTCCAAGCCGCTCCTCTTTGAGAATCATCTATCATTTGAATTTCATCAATAATTGCAATATCATATTCCTTTTTTAAGTCTACTTTTTCTATTGTACATGAAGTATGAGTTGCTCCCTCTTTTATTATTTCTTCTTCTCCAGTTAAAAGATTACAAATTATGTTACTTTTATTTAGCTTCTCATAATTCTCTAAAGCTAATATCCTAAGCGGGGATAAATACACTCCATTTCTTCCTTCTTTTAGTCTTTCCATAGCCGTATAAGTTTTCCCTGTATTAGTTTCACCTAAATGAATATAAACTTTTCTCTTTATATTTCTTGCTAATCTGTATTCATCTTTAGGATTCTTTGGAAAATTATCTTCAAATTCTTGTGAAATTATTTTAGGTATATGCTGTTTAGTTAATACTGTCATAAATCCTGAATTAATAAAACTATTATAATTACCTCTAACAACTTCGTAAAAGTCAAAATTTGTATTATTCTTTTTATTATAATCATTTAATAATTTTTTAGAAATATACTCTAAAAGTTCTTCATATCTTTCCCTAATATCCGAATATTCTTTAAATCCTTCTCCTTCCATTTCTATAAGCTGTCTTATTTTTTTCCTAAGAGAAGATTCCTGTTCTATTAAAGCTCCTGCCTTTGAATTATGAGCAATTTCCTCTATATGATTGATTTGAGATTTTAATTTTTTAAATTCTCTTTGCATTGCATTTTTCTTCAAATTCTCACCTCTTATTATCTGTTCTTTATAAATTATATTATTTCTTTATTATATTTTTACTTAAAAACTTATATATTATTATATTCTATTAATACTAACTTAACAATTTCTATTAAAAATATTAATATTTTTAATATTTTTATATATTATTAAGGATATATTAAGAATTATATTATATAATCATATATGTATTTATCTTTTTTATTTTATTGGAGGATGATTTTTTAATATGGGGAAAAAAAATATTTATTTAGTTTTTTCTAATACTGGAACGATATTAGCAAAATGTATTAACTATTATACAAAAGATAAATATGTACACGTATCATTAAGTCTTGATGAGACCTTTGAAAAAATGTACTCATTCGGAAGAATATATCCTAGAAATCCTTTTATCGGAGGATTAGTTGAAGAAAATTTAAAAGATGGAGTATATAAAAATTTTCAAAATAGTGAGTGTATTATTTATAGAGTACAAGTTACTGATGAACAATATGTTTTGCTAAAAAAAGAGCTTGATTTATTTTTAAAAGACCAAAAAAAGTACAAGTATAGTCTTCTTGGATTGTTAGGCGTTATAATGAATAGACCTATAAAAAGAAGTAATAGATATTTTTGTTCAGAATTTGTTTCATATTTATTAATTAAAAGTAATATTTATGATTCAAATAAAATTCCTAGCTTAACTAAACCTAGTGATTTGCTTAATATTAATGACAAAGAATTTATATATGAGGGCTTAACTTACGAATATAAAGTAGGTTAATTTAATAGCAATTATTTTTATTTTACTATTTTTATAAAAAGATAAGGCAGATATATATAATACATCTGCCTTATCTTTTTATAATTTTATATACTTTTTTGCTAATTGATAAATTTTATATAACTTAGGATATTTGTATTCTTCTTCTTTTTTAATAATGTATTCACTCATTTTCATTATTGGTTGCATTAATCTTATAGTATCTTCATATCCTTCTCTTATTCTATTTCTTTTTGCTTCTTCATTTAAATTTAATGTTCCATTTATTATATTTTCATTTAAATTTCTAGGATAAATTTCTATTATGTGAGTATTAGGATATAATTCTCTATCTATTCTTGCATCTTTAGATAATAATACTACTATAATTATATCGCATCCTTCTCCATAAACTGGTTGAATAGGAATATTATCTGCTAATCCCCCATCTATATATTTTTCTCCTTCTATTTCTGTTGCTTCATATATTAACGGTAAAGATGCTGAGGCTATTACAATATTTTTCCCCATCTCCTCATCATAATCATTCACTTTAAAATATTTAACCTTGAAGTTTAATAAATCTGTGCATGTAGCATAACAAATTTTATTATTCTTCTTAATATTTTCTATATATAAGTATTTATCTATAATTTCTTTAGCTCCATCTTTAGAAACTGCACCTTCCTCGATTTTTTGATTTAAATATTTTTTAGCCATATTTAAATTTTTAGCACCTATTACAAGCCCTATTCCTCTTTTCAACAAATCAAATTTACTTATTGGTATAAGCTTCTCTATAGTTACTTCTTCCCATAAGGCTTCAGCTGCTTCTAAATTCTCCTGTGCAAATAAGATAGCATTAATTGCACCTATTGACGTACCTGAAAAAACTTCTATGTACTTATCAATTTCTAATTTTTTTAATGCTTTCCAAACTCCAAGTTCATAGGCCCCTTTTCCTCCGCCTCCTGATAAAACTAATCCTATTCTCATATTCATCCCCTCTTTTTTGTAATTATTAATATTTATTATATTTTCATTATACCCTCTTTGTTCTATTATTTCCCTCAACATTATGTTAAAAGTATAAAAAAGTGTTAAAGTATCATATCTAGGTTTCACCTTACAGCTCTACTCCACCTTTCTATTATATTTTAACACTTATAAACTGAAGGAACGAAATTATAAAAACTCTACCTATTACACTACGAATTTTACTACTCTCATAAAGTTGTCCACATGTTTGACCTTATTATAATTTACTGCATAATAAAAAAGTCTATAAAGTAGACACCCTCTACTTTATAGACTAAATTCACGATATATTAATTAAAACTATTTTAAAGAATTCTTTGCTAATTCTACTAAATCTGCGAACGCTTTTGGATCATTTATAGCTATTTCAGATAACATTTTTCTGTTCATATCTATTCCAGCTATTTTTATTCCGTTCATAAACTTTGAATATGAAAGTCCATTCATTCTTGTAGCTGCATTTATTCTAGCTATCCAAAGTCTTCTGAAATCTCTCTTCTTTAATCTTCTTCCAACGTAAGCATTTCTTAAAGCTCTTATAACAGATTCATTAGCAGTTTTGAATAATCTGCTCTTTCCACCATAATAACCTTTTGCAAGCTTTAGTACTTTTTTATGATTCTTACGTGAATTTACCGCTCTTTTAACTCTAGCCATGTTTAATCCTCCTAAAAAACCTTTCTATTATAGGTATGGTAATAATTTCTTCATTGCTTTTTCTTGAGTAGTTGAAACATAAGCTGCTTTTCTTAAGTTTCTCTTTCTCTTTGAACTTTTCTTAGTTAATATATGACTCTTGAAAGCCTTAGCTCTTTTTAACTTTCCAGTTCCAGTCTTCTTAAATCTTTTTGCTGCACCTCTGTGAGTTTTCATTTTTGGCATGATACTAATCTCCTCTCAAGTTACGATTTTTTTGGGCCTACAACCATTGTCATATTTCTGCCTTCATGTTTTGCTGGCTTTTCAACTACACAAACATCTTCTAATTTAGAAACAAAATTTTCTAGAATCTTTTGTCCTATATGTCCTAGTTGTGCTTCTCTTCCTTTAAATCTAACTGTTATTTTAACTTTATCGCCGTCTTCTAAGAACTTTCTAGCATTCTTTGCTTTTATTGCGATATCATTTTCTTCAATAGTTAAGCTACATCTTATTTCTTTAAGTGTAGTAACTTTTTGCTTTTTCTTTGCTTCTTTTTCTTTTTTAGATTGCTCATAAATATACTTTCCTAAATCCATCACCTTACAAACTGGTGGGTTAGCACCTGGAGAAATCATTACTAAATCTAAATCTTTCTCTTCCGCTAATTTTTGAGCTTCTTTCGTAGGAACTACGCCTAATTGAGCACCATCTGCATCAATTAATCTAACTTCCTTAACTCTTATTTCTTCATTACAAGTAAAATCCTTACTTATATCTGGTCACCTCCAAAATTTTAAATAAAAACACAACAAAAATAGAGGACATATTACGCCGTCCTCTAGTACTTATAAAAAACTAGTCTATATAACTAGTAATTATTACAAACCCAATTACCCTACTAAGCCTTTGCCGTAAGGTGAGAAACGGCTGTTTCTACTTTAATACATTAATCATTTTAACACGACCATTTATTCTTGTCAAATATTTTTCATATTTATTTTATACAAATAGAACAAATATTATTCTATCATTAATAATATTATTCTTCTACTCTATTTCTCCATTAAAATCTAATATTCCCCCTCTTAAATTATATAAATTAGTAAACCCTTCTTCTTCTAAAAAGGCACATGCAACACTACTTCTTACACCTACTTTGCAATAAACTAAAATAGGCTTATCCTTATATTTTTCTAATTCATCTATTTCCCACTCTATTTCTTCCACTGGAATATTTATAGAATTTACTATTCTAGATTCCTTAAACTCATTTGGTCTTCTAACATCTAAAATTACCAAATCCTTATTGTTTTTTATTAAACTTTCAGCTTGACTACTGTTTATTGATTTTATACTCATATTTTTTCTCCTATGTATAATTTATTATGTAAACTATTTTATAATGGTTAATTGATAATGCATAATGCATTATCAATTTATAATTTTACTTTGTAAAATTATTCAAAGTCTTCCATTCTAATTAGATTGTTTATTTTATATAAAGAGTCTAGCTTAGCTACTTTTTCTAATGCTTTTCTTACATTTCCTTCTTTGCAAATATGTGTTACTAATACTAATGTTACTTTATTTTCATTTTTTATTTCTAAACCTTTTTGTATAACAGATCTTAAACTAACATTCATATCTCCGAAAATAGAAGTTATTTCTCCTAACACTCCAACCTTATCTTCAACTGTTAATCTAATATAATATTTACTATCAATTTCATTAATATCATAGAATTCTTTTTCCCATAGGTTATTCTTAACTACAGGATTTAAGTTATATATATCGATATTATTTCTTAATATAGATACTATATCTGAAACTACGGCACTACCTGTTGGTAAATCTCCAGCTCCCTTACCATAAAACATTAAATCACCTACAGCATTACCTCTGATTAAAACAGCATTAAATGCATCATTAACATTAGCTAAAGGATGAGTTTCTGATATCATAGTTGGATGAACTCTAAGGTCTAAACTCCCATAATTATCTTTTACAACTGCTAATAATTTTATTACTTTTTTAAACTCCTTAGCATATTCTATATCTATTGATTCTATTTTAGTAATACCTTCTCTATATACATCTTGAACTCTTATTTTAGTTCCAAATGCTAAAGATGATAATATTGCAAGTTTATATTGAGAATCATATCCCTCTATATCTGAAGTAGGATCTGCTTCAGCATATCCTTTTTCTTGAGCTTCTTTTAATACATCATTAAAATCTAATCCATCTTGATCCATTTTAGTAAGAATATAATTTGTAGTACCATTTACTATTCCATATAGTCTTTCAACTTTATTAGCAGTTAAGCTTTCATTTATTCCATTTATTATTGGAATTCCTCCTGCTACACTTGCCTCATAAAGGAACATTACACCTTCTTTATCAGCTCTTTCAAAAAGCTCATCCCCACCAGTAGCAAGAAGCATTTTATTTGCTGTTACAATATGTTTTTTTCTTTTCATAGCTTCTAACATATACTCTCTTGCTGGTTCAATGCCCCCAATTACTTCAATAACTATTTTTATAGAATCATCTTCTATAATATCATTAAAACTTGTAGTTAATATTTCTTTTGGAACTTCAAATCCTCTTTCTTTATTTTTATCTCTAACTAGTATTTTAGCTACTTCTACTTCATAGCCTGATCTTTTCATAATCTCTTCTTTGTTTGAATTTAGTATTTTCCAAACACCACGTCCTACATTACCTAGCCCCAACAAAGCAATTTTGACTTTTTTCATTTTTCTTCCCCCTTAAAATTTATTACTTATTGCATAATATATACATTATACTAATTTATTTCTTAATTTACTATATTACTTATATTTAAATATTACTAATTTATATTATATCTTATTAAATAATAAAAAAGTGCCCTAAAAATTTTGCTTATTATGTAGCATTCGCTAAATTTTATCGCAAAATTAATAGAAGCACTTTAAATTTTACTAGAAGATAATTTAAATACCTTCCTTAAAATTATTTTTAATCCTACTTTTAAAGTATGACTTTATCTCTTTCCTGCATCAAAAGGTTCTCCAGCTGCTTTAGGTGCTTGAGATGATTTAGAGAATAATACTAAAGCTATTAATGTAACCACATATGGGAATATCTTTAATATAACTCCTGGTATTTGTGATAATGATGGTACTACTTGAGATACATTTGCAATAGTAGATGCAAATCCAAAGAAGAAAGTTGCACCAAGTATTCCTAGAGGTTTCCATTGTCCAAATATTAATGCTGCCAGTGCAAGGAATCCAAGCCCAGAAACATTTCCATTAAACTCTCCAGCAAAAGTTAAAAGCATTATAGCTCCACCTAAAGCTGCCATCCCTCCAGATATCATAACTCCTAGATATCTCATTTTAAATACGCTAACACCAGCTGCTGCTGCTGCTTGAGGATGTTCTCCACAAGCTCTTAATCTTAATCCAAAACTTGTTTTATATAATAAGAAAATACTAAAAAGTAATATTCCTAATACTAACCAAGTAGTTGCGTAAGTCTTTGTAAAGAATAATGGTCCAATAAAAGGTATATCTGAAAGGAATGGAATATCTTTAGGAATAAATCCATTTATTACTCTTATATTACCACTTCCAGTAATATTTCTTGCTAAATAAATTGTTAAAGCACTAGCTATCATATTTATAGCTGTACCACTTATAACTTGATCTGCATTTAAATTTATACTAGCAAATGCATGTAACAATGAAAATAATGCTCCAACTAATACTGCTACTAAAAGCCCTATCCATAAAGCTCCTGAAACACCATTTGCTTGTAACTTAGAAACAGCTAAAGCCCCAGAAAAAGATCCAATTACCATAAGTCCCTCTAGCCCTATATTTACTATACCACTTCTTTCACAATAAAGTGCTCCTAATGCTGTTATAAGTAAAGGAACTGTATAAGAAATTGCATATGGGAAAATTAATTCAATTGTATTCCACATTATTTTTCCACCATCCCTTCATTAGAATTATCTTTTTTGCATTTATTTCTTGATTTATTAAACTTTTTAATTAACTTATCCATAATCATACTAGTTGCTGCAAAGTAAATTATTGTAGCCATTATAGTATCTGCAAGTTCTGGAGGTACTTGTGCAGCTGCATTCATAAATCCCTTACCTACATATAAAACTCCAAAGAATAATGCCGAGAATATAACTCCAATTGGATTACTAGCACCAAGTAATGCAACTGCTATACCATCAAAACCTTGGCTTGGCATAACACCTATTTGCATTATATTAGCATTTCCAGT
>NZ_JACSQZ010000062.1 GCF_014836325.1 Clostridium gallinarum | reverse complement strand
ATTCTGACATTCATAGTTTGTTTTATAGCAATAGATAATACTAAAATTAATAATATAATTATTCAAATAATTATATATATAATACTTATATTTATTATATGTATCTTTTCTTTCTTTATTACAAAGAAGAAATCAGAAGAATTTGAGTATTTATACGATATTTTAAAGAAATTTAAAAAATAGATGATATAAATACTATGAATAATAATATTAAAGGTGAAATATTCATTTTATATTTTTGAAGTGTTAGAAATAATTATACTAGTAAAAATAATATATTGAAGTATTAATAAATATATATTAAGTAATTTTATGTATATGAATAAATGTAGTTTTATAGCAAAAAATTAATGCTTATTAAGAAAGGATTATTTTATGAATACAAAGCCTAAAATTAGAAAAGCAATAATACCAGCAGCGGGACTTGGAACAAGATTTTTACCAGCAACAAAGGCACAACCAAAGGAAATGTTGCCTATAGTTGATAAACCAACTATTCAATATATAATAGAAGAATGTGTTCAGTCTGGCATAGAGGAAATTTTAATTATAACAGGAAGAAATAAAAAATGCATAGAAGACCACTTTGATAAATCTGTAGAGCTTGAATTAGAGCTTGAAAACAACGGAAAACAAGAAATGCTTGAAATGGTTAGGGAAATATCTGATATGGTAGATATACACTTTATAAGACAAAAGGAACCAAGAGGATTAGGACATGCTATAAGTTGTGCTAAGACTTTTGTCGGAAATGAACCTTTTGCAGTTTTATTAGGTGATGATATAGTTTATAACGATAATGAATCTTGTTTAAGTCAACTTATTAATTGTTATAACGAGTATAAAACTTCAGTATTAGGTGTACAAGAAGTCAGTGAAGAAAATGTATCAAAGTATGGTATAGTTGGTGGAATTAAAATAGAAGATAGAGTTTACAAGGTTAAATCCTTAGTAGAAAAACCAGGTGCTGAAGATGCTCCATCTAATATTGCTATATTAGGTAGATATATTATAACGCCTAGAATATTTGAAATATTAGAACAAACTCAACCAGACAAAGGTGGAGAAATTCAATTAACAGATGCATTATTAAAACTTTTAGAGGAAGAAGCTATATATGCTTATAACTTTGAAGGAAGAAGATATGATGTTGGAGATAAACAAGGATTCTTAGAAGCTAATATCGAATATGCATTAAGAAATAGTGATTTAAAAGAAGCTTTTGAAGAATATTTAAGGAGTTTATATATAGAAAGGAATTAAGTATCAAAAATTAAGTAAGCGTGAAAAATTTTATGCCTAGATAAAGAAATTTTTAATTGCTAGAATTACAGATATTACTTAATTTATAGGAGGATATCTGTAATGGCAAAAAGAATTGGTAAATAAATTATTGAGAGAATTTATAGAAAAATTTTCTTCTTAGGTCGGAAAGGTTACTCAGTACTGTATTGAAAACAATCTGAGTAAAAGTTAATTTTATTATCATAAAAGAAGATTTGAAACTCCTGAAGATATAAGTTTTCATACTATATCAGTTAAAGAAGAATCTGTAAATATAATTAATGAAAATAATAATATAAAAATTGAAATTGTGAAAGCCAATATATTTATACCGGTGAATGAAATAGCTATTTTATCAGAAATAATTAAGGAAATGGCTAAATCATGTTAAATATAGACAAAGTGGAAAAGGTATATATTGCTTGCGGCTATAAGGATTTAAGAAAAAGTATTGATGGATTAGTGATGATAGTTCAAAATAGCTTAAAGTTAAATCTATTTGAGAAAGCTTTATTTGTTTTTTGTAATAAGCAAATGGATAAAATAAAAATTCTCAACGTTGATGAAGCTACTAAAGAATTAATTAGTAAAGGTGAATTAATGGAAAATAAATTAATAAAAAAGATGATCAATTAAGTTCTAAAGAAGAAGAAATTAATAATCATAAAAAAGAAATAGATTAACTAAAAAAGGGAATAGAATTTTTGAAGGGAATTATCTCTAATAAAAATAGAAAGATAATTGTAGCATCTAGTGAACAAGTAGATGTTAATCAATTATCTCTTTTTAATTAGCATGAGAAATATAGTGATTCTAAAATAGAAGAACCTCTTTTAGAAGAAATTACATATAAAAGGCTAAAAAAGAAAATTATATAGGTAAAAAATATAATCTTGAAACTTTAGAAATAGTTGTTATAGAACATAAATTAGAAGGCGAAGAACTTAACTGCAAAGAATGTGGTGAAGAGCTTGTTGAAATTGGTATTAAATCTAAAAAAGAAATAATTAAATATGTTCCAGCTAAATTAATAGTTGAATAACATGTGATTTACAGTTACTCTTGTAAATCATGCGAAAAAGAAACTGTGAAACTAACATAGTATGAACTGGAGTGCCTCAAACTATTTTTTATAATAGCATGGCATCTAATGAATTAATTGCACACACTTACGCTTAAATATCAACATGCTATGCCCTATATATATACAAGAAAAATATTTTGATATGATGGGGCTACTCTTTCTAGGCAAACACTTTGTAACTGGACTATGTCGGCAGCAGATGCTTTAGTACCAATATATAACCATATGAAAAAAGAATTACTTAATAGAAATTACATACAAGCGGATGAAACGACTCTAAAAGTAATTAATGATAATGGTAAAGACTCTAAGTCTAAAAAATATATGTGGCTATATATGAGCAATACGATTTTAAGCCAGTAATTATATATGATTAGCAAAGTATCAGATCTAGTTCATGTCCTAAAAATTTCCTAGGAGATTTTAAAGGATTTTTACAAACCGACGGGTATACTGGTTACAATTCCGTTGATAATGCTACAAGATTATATTGTTTAGCTCACATAAGAAGATACTTTCATAATATAATAGTAGATTTAGATCAAGAAGCCCTAAAAAATTCTAGAGCAATAATAGGGTTTAATTATTGTGAACAAATTTATAGGCTCGAAAAAGAGCTTAGAGAAACCTATTCAAACGATGATAATTATTATAAAATTAGATTTAAAATGATAGCTAAAAAGTTAACTCCAGTTATAGATAACTTTATTGAATATGTTGAAAGAGAAATAAAAAATGCCTTTCCAAGAGTCCATTAGGTAAAGCACTTGAATATGCTAAAAAGCATTTACCAGGATTAAAAAATGTATTACTAGATGTTTGTCTAGAAGTTGATAAAAATGCTGCTGAACGAGCTATTAAACTTTTTGTAATAGGGTGTAAAAATTTCTTATTTGCCAATACTGATAAAGGAACAACATCAAGTGCTAATTTACAGTATTATTGAAACTGCCAAAGCTAACAATTAAGTTGTAGAAATGTATTTAGTATATCTTATTTGATAATCTATCAAAGATAGATTTATCCGATAGCGAAGCTATTGAGAATCTTATGACTTGGTCAAATAAGATGCCTCAAAGTATTAAAATTAAAGAAAATAAATAATTAATCCCAGTAAAGCTTACTGGGATATTTTAATATCATTTTTAAATTTATAAAATATGCCTAATTTTTGACACTTACATTTTTTTATTGTATATCATTAAATATATAATCTCTCATTTGTTGCTTTGCAGTTTCTAAGTCAAATGTCAAGTAATAAACTCCATTTATCATAGCACCTTCGCCATATCCATCTCTAGGGAATCTATCTTGCTCTAACTTATTTCCTATGCTAAGTACTTTTGTTCCTAATGAAAGAATATCTCCTGCATTTAAGTTAGTTTGTACATAAGGTAAAACTTCATTTAATAATGAGTTATATGAACTTGCTGAAGTAGAAGTTAATTTAGTAAATAGAGCATTAAGTACAGTTCTTTGTCTTTCTGTTCTCTTGTAATCTCCACCAGAAGTATATCTTATTCTTGAATAAGCAAGGGCTTGGGTTCCATCTAAATGTTGCATTCCAGCGTAAGTAATATGTGGTGAATATGTTCCATCTTTGCTATTTATATCATCTATATATCCGTTTATATATTCTAATTCATCATTAGTAATTTCTATATCTACGCCACCTAAAATATTAATTATTATAGGCAGAGAAGAAAAGTTAACTGTTACAAATTCTTCAATATTTAAACCAAAGTTTTCATTTATTGTTTTAATTGCAAGTTCTGGCCCACCATAAGCATAGGCATGATTTATTTTATCTTGTCCATAACCATCTATATAAACATAAGAATCTCTCATAATAGAGGTTAATTTAAGCTTATTATGAACAGGGTCTAAAGTTGCAATCATAATTGAATCTGAACGGCCAGTTTGTCCGTCGGTAGCATCTACTCCAAATAGTGCAATATTTTTTATGTCTTTTGCATTATCATATTCTTTAATTTCTTCTTCTACAATACCTAAGTTTTCCTTGTTTAATTCTATATTATCGACTTTTTTTAAAAGACCTATTACATATCCTCCACCTACAACTGCTAGTGCTAATAGAACACATAAGAAGCCTATAAAGATTTTAAAGCCTATAGATTTTTTCTTTTTTCTTTTTCTAGTAGCTTTATGCTTATTATTTTCTGACATTTGTACACTTCCTTTCAAGTAAATATTTTAGCAATTAAATTTATTATTTTCAATTACTAATATATTTTAAAGAGTAATTAAATACCAGGCTCATGTAAGTAAGAGGTATTTAATGGATCTGAAGTTAGATTATCAAATAATGATTGAACTGATTTATATCCTATTCCTTCTCTAATCATATCTTTATTATCAAGCTTGTACTCATAACAAGCATTAAGTATTTTTTGTCTTTCTTCAGCATCGTCAGAAACACCTTCAATTAATAATTTTTGATTAATGTTTGATGGCATAAATTCTTTTTTTGCAAAGAATCTACAATCTTTTATTAAGCCTTTATTATACAGATTATATAATATTTCTCCCATTTTTAAATGTTGAGGATGTGAATCATATTTATAAGTATGAGTAACATGGGTAACATTTTTGTATTTTTGTTCAAAGCTTAATATAGTGTTTCCAACTAATTCTTTATCTATTTGTTTTTCAGGAAGATTTAAGAATAATAAGTTTTCTTTAGGAACTCCAAGTTGAGTTGTAGCCGCGATAAATTCATTATTTCTTAATGTAGCTTTTTGTGAAAGAGTCAAATTTTGATATCTTTCATCTTCGAATACTCCAGTTTCATCCCCATCTGATATAAGAACAATATAAACATTTTCCTTTCCAACAGACTTTATTGCATCTACAATAGCACTACCTGCAAAAAGAGTTTCATCATCTTGATGTTGAGAATAGAAAACTACGGTATCTGAATAAACATAACTTTTTGCTTTGTTAACAGCAGTTTGGTCTATGTTTCCAAGTACTGTAAAACTTTTAGTAGAAGCTATTACTGATTTATTAGAATAGTTATCTACTAATACAACAGGTTCTTTTAATGCAGATGAAGTTAAAGCATCTATTAGTTCTTCTGATTTACTAAGATAAACGTGAGATTTATCTTGGAAGAATTTA
The DNA here is from genome assembly GCF_014836325.1 of Clostridium gallinarum. Lineage (GTDB taxonomy): Bacteria > Bacillota > Clostridia > Clostridiales > Clostridiaceae > Clostridium > Clostridium gallinarum. Next base: position 13,501 of record NZ_JACSQZ010000062.1, on the reverse strand, counting down.
TCTATAATTAATTTATTAGTTTCAAATCTATTTTGTCCTCCTAATCTTTCTGAAAATGAATCAAAATAAGTACCAAGAACCGAAGTTCCTCCAATAGAATATGCTTTTACTGATTTTCTATAAGAAGTTTCTTTACCATTAGTTAAAATAATTGGGTTAGCATTTTTAGCTGCTACAGGTGCTATACTCATAGCATCAGCTTCACCAGTTAGTCCATTTACATAATAAATTTCATTAATTCCTTTTAAGTTATTTATTTCATCAGCAACCATAAAAGAAGTAATATATCTATCAGATCCTGAAAGACGTTTAATGTTTTTTCCCATATTTATAAGCTGTGTTTCAATATTTTTAGAAATTACATGCTCTCCACCAATTAAATAAACAGTATCAGCATTTTGAATTTTATTTAATGTCACATTAGGGATTGAATCTTTTTCTGTAAGTAAAATTGGTGCATTTAAAGTGCCACTTAATCCACTTGCTGAAAGGCCATCAACTAAAGAATATCCATTTACAAGAATAGCTGTTGAGTATGATATTTTATCAGCTATTAAAGCTGCTGTTTCATATCTATCTATTCCTGCTAAATAATCTACACTAAGTGCTTTAGCACTAAAAGTTAGTGATTGAAAAATTAAAAATGATAAAATTAATGTTTTAATAAATTTTCTTTTCATATTTTGTCTCCTATATAAGAATTTACACATGAATATTATATCATAAAAGTAGAAAAATTATATAATTATTACAAAGTTTAGATATTATTGAATAGTTAACTTTAATAATATATAATAAATAAGTAAATAAAATAAATATAGAAAAGGAGAGGGAGTTTGAAAAAAGGAAAAATTACAAAAAAAGGATTTATATTTCTTTTATTTACTTTCATTTTTAGTATTGCCCTTACTTTCAATATTAAAGAAGTAAAAGCTGAGAGTTATGAGGGGAATTCTGTAGAAATAGAAAGTATTTTAAAAGATATAGTAGCCAGATATGGCGAAGAAAATATTATATTTGAAGATGGAATTATACTAAACCAAGGAGAAACTATAGAGCTTCCAGAGGAGTTGGGAATAACTTGGACAAGCGAAGATAGTAATATTGTAGAAGTAGAAGGATATACTCTAATTACAACAGGTGTTGGAACTACTTTTATAATAGGAGAAGGAGATTCGAAATATCACATAAGAGAAGTTTATGTTTCTGCAGGCTATGAATCTATAGCAACTTTTTCAAGTGATATACCCAAAAGTAGAATTAAGTCCCAATATGTTGTTTATTTAGATCCAGGTCATGGTGGATATGATCCAGGTGCTAGTGGTAATGGAATAATAGAAAAGAACTTAGTTTTAGATTTAGCTTTTAAGGTAAAAGAAAAATTAGAGTCAGCTGGAGTGAAAGTTATTATGAGTAGAACTTCTGATGTTTATGTATCACTTCAAGATAGAGCATCAGGAGCTAATAGTTTAAATCCAGATATTTTTATTTCCATACATATAAATTCAGCAGGCGCTACAAGTGCTTCTGGTATAGAGACATATTATTATAAAAGTATAGATAAGCCTTTAGCTGATAAATTACAAGCTAAATTAATTAGTTATACTGGAGCTCTAAATAGAAAAGTAAAATGGGAAAGTTTTTATGTTGTTAGAGAAACTAATATGCCTTCAAGTTTAGTAGAAATAGGATTTCTAACTAATGTAAATGAAGCTAATAATATGAAAAGTGCATCATATCAAGAAAAATTAGCTAATGCAATTTTTGATGGTTCAATAAACTATTTAAGAGAAAATATAGATTTAGGTTCTAATGGAATATTAGAGGGAAATAGAATTTATGGAAATAACAGATACGAAACTTCTTATGAAATTTTAAACAGAGGATGGAATAGTAGTGAATATGCAATTTTAGCATCAGGAGTTGATTATCCAGATGCATTATGTGCAGCACCATTAGCTTCAAAATATGATGCACCAATACTTTTAGTAGATAATACATCTTTAAGCAACCAACCAAATTTATTGGCTTCGTTAAAAGCTAAAGGAGTTTCTAAGGTGTTTATAATAGGTGGAACTACAGCAGTTTCTTCAGAAGTAGAATCAGGAATTAGAGCAGCTGGAATAAATGTAACTAGAGTTGGTGGTAGTGATAGATATGAAACTTCTGTAAAAATAGCACAGTTAGTTGGAAGTACAACTGGAGAAGTAGCTATTGCAAATGGTTTAGATTTTGCTGATGGGTTATCAATATCTTCAATTGCAGCTATAAGAAATATGCCAATTTTATTAACAGATAGTAGAAGTCTTCCATCAGTGGTTTCAAATTACGTTAATTCAGTAAACATAAATAAAACTTATGTTATTGGATCAGAAGTAGCTGTTTCTTCAAATGTTGCAAATAGTCTTAAGAATGTTGAAAGACTTGGCGGAGCCAATAGATATGAAACAAATAGAAATATATTTAATAGATTTAAAAGTGATATTGGATTAAATAATCTTTATATTGCTTCAGGAAGAGATTTTCCAGATGCATTATCAATATCAGCTTTAGCAGGAAAAGATAATAATTTTGTTTTATTATCAAATACAAATTATTCAGAAGAAAGTATAAGAGATACTTTATCATCAGTAAAAACTTCTATTGGAAATCTATATATTCTTGGTGGACAAGTAGTTATACCAGATAGTGTTTTAAAAGGATTAGGAATTTCTTATATAAGATAGTTTAGATAATTAATAATTAATAATTAATAATTAATAATGAAGAATGTAAAATTAAGGTGAAAACTACTGACGTAGTTTTGAAAAATAAAAAATAAGTATTTCTTTTTGAAATACTTATTTTTTTATTGCATTTTTTAAAACAAGTAAAATATTATTTAATGAGTAGTAAGGGGTTAGATCGCCACCGAATTTTCTGAAGTATCTTTCTATAGATTGAATCATAGAACCTTCAAAGTCAAATGTATTTAAATTTAAAGTGTTTTTGGTATATAGCATTGATTCCCATAATAAATATGACATTCCAAAGTTATTACTTCTATCTATACCACCCATTATGTAGTATGCTCTTTTTGTATCATAAGCTAAAACACATCCTCCAATAGGAGTATCATTTTCATCAAAAACTAGCCCTATCACACAGTTGTTATTTTTGTTTAGTTCAGTTAAAATCTTTTTAGTTAATTCATTATCGAAATTACTTACACTTTGACTATTAAAGCTTTTGTCATTTAGTTCAAAATAAGTTTCTATGTATTCATTAAAGCCCCATTTGATTTTACAGTTGCTTTTATTACCTTTATTAACACTGGTTTTTTCTTGTAAATTGCTCCATAAAACTTTTTCATCAGTTAAGTTTACTCTATAGGTATATCTTACAGAGGTTATATATTTATTCCAAATAAATGGTTGCATATCAGTATGTTCAGGGGAAAAGCTATAGTAAAGTAGCTTTTTTTCTTTTAATTTTGATATAAAGATTTCATTAATTTCTTTTATATTTCCTATCTTTTTACTTATAGTTAATTTATGAATATCTGGAGATATCATAACTCCGCCAAAAGGCGTCATATGAGGCATTACTATAAAATTCTTACCAAACTTCTTAGATGTAGGAATATAAAAAGCAGCAATCCAATTATTATTTTTATCAGTTAAATAATAAAACTCATAGTTTTGAGCAGATTTAAAATTTGATCCTATATTATTTAATAGCCAATAACTTTTATGATAAAAGGTACCTTCAGGGGATTTATCAACAAATTCATCCCATTTATTTAATAATTCTTGATTAGTTAAGTCTAACTTATTTATTTGACAGTTCATTTACTACCTCCTGATAACTAATAAACTCAATATTTTCTTTATGACAATATTGAACTATCCATGTATACCAATCTTTCCAATCTTTCCATCCATCAGAAAAGTATTCTTGATGAAAGTTTATATTTAAAATTATATCTTTATCTTTATTTTTATCAATTATATTCTTAGTGTATTCAATTGCATATTTTGAGTTATATTTTTGTAGTCCTTTTTCTTGAAATAAATAACTATCCATTATATGAAAAGGAATTTCTATTAACCCTTCTTCAGTTATGTAAGGTTGTTTAAGATCTAATGAATATTCAGTAGTATCAAAGAAATATCCAATTTCTTTCATATATGAAAAAGTATCATTATTTTTTCTTAAATAATGCATTCTTATTCCTATATTTTTAGTTTGATGTATTGTAATAAATTTATCATATTCGCTTTTCATTTTACTAAGATTATCAAAGGCTATTCCATGAATTCCTACATTTAAATTATTATCTAATATATATTTAACATGAGGTTTTGCAGCTTCAGCTTTATATGCTAAAGTGTTGTCATTAGAAGTTGCAAAAAAGTAAGTGGCTTTAGTATTATATTTTTTATCTAATTCAACTAATTCTTTTATATTAGTTAAGTTGTTACTTAATATTAATTTTAATCTTGAAAAAAGGGTGGAAAAATTTATTCTAAATAAAAAGAATTCAATAAATCCTCTTATAATCATTTTAATAACTATCAAATCTTTACTATGCTCTTTAGTAGTCAAGTTATCTACATCATGTGATAATATAATCTTCATACAAACGCTCCTCTATTTAATTAAATTTTATTATACATATAGAATTATATCACATAATCTGAATATTGCTTAGATAATATATTTTTAATAAATCTTTTATATATTTTTTCTTTAAATATGTTAATATTATAATTAATATATTTAAATTTGGAGGAATAAGGGTGAATAATATAAAAGTATTACATTTATGTTCTTATTATTATGGATCAAAGTTATATGAAAATTTATTTATAGATTTAAGCAGTAAGCTTTTAAAGCAAAGTGTATATATTCCAATAAAAAATAATGTGGATATTGGAGAAATTAAAGAGATTGATAATTGTGAGTTTTTAATAAAGGAAACTAGTAATAATTTAGATAGATTCTTTTTTAAGAGAAAGGCAAATAAAAACTATAAGGAGTTAATTTCTAATATTAATGTCATGGACTTTAATATAGTTCATGCCCATACTCTATTTACAAATGGATATATGGCATATCAGTTAAAAAAAGAGTACAACTTACCATATATAGTAGCTGTTAGAAATAGTGATGTTAATGTATTTTTTAAGTATTTTATTAATTTAAGAAAATTAGGCGTTGAAATACTTAAAAATGCAGAAAAGGTTATTTTTATATCTCCTGCATATTTAAAAAATACAATTGATAAATATGTTCCTGTAAATTATAGAGAAGAGATAAGAAAGAAGTCTTTAGTAGTCCCTAATGGACTTAATCAGTATTGGATAGAAAATAGAGTAAATAAAAGTAAGGTTTTAAATAGTAATAAGATAAAGCTTGTATACATAGGAGAAATAACTAAAAATAAGAATATTCACAAGGTAATTAATGATGTAGAAAATATGAATAATAATGGAATGGATGTAACTTATACTATTGTTGGAGATGGTGAATATTTAAATCAAATAAAGTCTATATTTGAAAAGATAAAAAATAAGAGTAAAATAAGGATACTTGGAAGGATTAATGATAAAGATAAATTAAAGGAAATTTTAGATGATAATGATATATTTGTTATGAATTCGTCTTTTGAAACTTTTGGATTATCGTATATAGAAGCCTTAAGTAGAGGATTACCTGTAATATATACTAAAGATCAAGGGGTATATGGATACTTTAAAGAAGGTTATATTGGATATGGTGTTGAAAGAGGAACCTCTATTAATGAGGCTGTAAATAAAATTATAGATAACTATGATAGTATTTCTAAAAATGCAATAAAAGTAATAGATGAGTTTAGATGGACTTCTATTGGTGATAAGTATATTGATATATATGGTAGATTATTAGAAAATAAGGAGTGATATTAATGCATATTTTAGTTATACCTTCGGCATATCCTACAAAGGAATTTCCTTTAAGTAGTATTTTTTATAAAGAGCAGTCTTTGGCTGTAAAAGAAGCTGGAAATAAAGTTGGTGTGATATTTTCAGAGACTAGAAGAGTTTCTGGAATGAGTTACAACATGCTTAGAGAAAATCATTTTCAAATAAGTAGTTATGATGAAGATGGATTAATAACCTATAGATTACATGGATGGAATATATTTACCATGAGAGGGATGCTTGGAATAAATTTTTGGGTAAAGCAATCTTTAAGTTTATTTAAAGAGTATATTAAAAAAGAAGGTATTCCAGATATAATTCATGTACATTCTGCATTATATGGTGGATTAGTAGCAAAGGAAATTAAAAGAAAGTATGGTATTCCTTTTATAATAACTGAACATTCTTCTTCAGTTTTACAGGGGGAATTAAGAACTCATGATATACCTATTTTAAAAGAAGTATATGAGAATGCCAATAAGATAGTAAGTGTAGGTGGAGCATTAAAAAATTCAATAAAGAATTACACTAATAATGAAGTTTATGTAATACCTAATATAGTTGATATTAATAGATTTTCAATAGTTTCTTCGAATAAAAAAAGAAAAGAGTTTACTTTTATATCTATATGTCATTTAAAGGATAATAAAAATGTTGATTTGACTATAAAGGCTTTTAGTGAAGTTTTAAAGGTTTATAAAGATTCTAAATTAATAGTAGTTGGAGATGGTTCGGAAAAGTCTAATTTAATAGAAATAGCTAAAAATCTTAATGTTATAGATAAGATAGAATTTGTAGGTGCTGTATCTAGAGAAAAGCTTAATAGCTACATTAATAAAGCAAATGCTTTTGTTCTTCCAAGTAAATATGAAACATTTGGAATTGCATATATTGAAGCCTTAGCTTGTGGGTTACCTATAATTACTACTAAATGTGGTGGACCTGAAGATTTCTTTAACGAAGAAATAGGTTATATGATTCCAGTAGGTGATTTAAAAGAACTTGAAAAAGCTATGATTGATGTTATTAAGAATATTAATAAATTCAAAGGAGAATATTTAAGAGAATATGTAGAAGATAGATTTTCAAAGAGGATAGTCTCAGAAAAAATCATAGATATATATAATTTAGTTTTAAACAGGGATGGAGAGCTTAATGAAAAATAATTTATTTAAAAAGTTTATAGAATTTGCATTAGGAAATGCAATAGTATTTGTTCTAGGTATATTTTCAGTACCTATAGTTTCAAGAATGATAGATCCTACACAAAATGGTAAAGCATCTATGTTTATAACTTATACAAGTCTTATAGTATTAGTTTTAACTATGGGGATAGATCAGGCATATATAAGATATTATAATAATGAAAAGGAAGAAAATAGAGGAAGATTATTAAGAAGAAGTATAAAAATACCTATTATAACTAATATATCTTTAGGATTAGTTTTATTAATTTTTTATAAGAAAGTATCTAATTTAATACTTAGCGAAACATCATTTTTAGTTGTAGTTTTATTATTAATTCATAGTACTGCAAGTATAATGGGAAATTTCGCTTTAATTCATGTTAGAATGAAGCAAAAGGGAAAAGCATATTCAATGCTTGGAGTAAGTAACAAGCTGTCTTATTTAGCTTTAATGTTTTTATTTTTTTATATATTTAAAGATAATTATATAACCATGATATTAGCAACTGTATTATCTAATTTAATAATGGTTCTTATTGCAGTGTTATATGAAAGAGAAGATTGGTTTTCAAGTGGAGATAGTTATTTAAATACTACAACTAAGGACTTGTTTACTTATGGAGTACCATTTATTTTTTCAATGGCGATAACTTGGGTTTTTCAATCAATAGATAGGATATCTATACAGAGCTTTTCTAATGATTATGCACAAGTAGGTTTATATACTGGGGCAATGTATATAATTTCTCTTTTAAATACTGTTCAAGGAGCATTTACAACATTTTGGACTCCAGTTGCCTTTGAAAAGTATGCAACTAATCCAGAGGACAAGGATTTCTTTGTAAATATAAATGAAATTGTATCTGCAGTTATGTTACTAATTTCAGTAGGTCTTATTGCAACTAAGGATATTTTAATAATTTTGTTAGGAAAAAAATATGAAGGTGCTCAATTTATTTTTCCATTCTTAGTTCTTATGCCAATTATGTACACAATATCTGAAACTACAGTTTTAGGAATTAATTTTAGCAAAAAAACAAAATATCATATAAATATAGCTGCATTTGCTGCAATATTTAATATCATTGGAAATATAATTTTAGTGCCGAGTCTTGGAGCAACTGGAGCAGCTATATCTACTGGATTAGCATATGTTGTATTCTTTATTTTTAGAACATATTATGCAAATAAATTCTATAAAATTAATTTTAAATTTTTTAAGTTTGGGGTATGTGTAGTATTTGTATATATTTTAGCTACTTATTCTAGTATGTATAAATTTAATTTAACAATATTGATTCTTACTATAATAAATATAGCTATAATATTATTTGCTTATAAAAATATAATTATTGAATTATTTAAATTAGTAAAAACAAAGAAAAATAAATAGTATAAATCTATATGAATATAAGCAATATAGACAATTTAATAGCTGAAGTAGTATAATAATATATAAATTTGTATGTAAAAAGAGTATTAGGAGGAAACTTATGAATAGAATAAAAACTCTTTTACTTGTTGTTATTGATATATTTTTAGTAAACATGGCTTATTTACTTGCTATAAATATAACAGCCTTTGAAAGATTTACTGAATATGCAACTATATATCAAAATGATATGATATTTGTAACTATTGCATATATTATATGCTTTACATTATTTAAGATGTATAGTTCACTTTGGCATTTAACTGGAACTGATGAGTTTCTTTTAGGTGTAGGTGGAGGCATTTTAGCAGGAGCAATAGTTATTATTTACACTAGAAATTTAGGAGCCACAATACCTTTAAATGTTTCTGTAATAGGAACATTGCTAGCTTGTATTTTTACTATAGGCTATAGGATAATTTATAGAGTATATAGAAGAGCGTTATTGTATATGCCATATAAATATGCAAGTGATCAACAAAGAGTAATGATTATAGGTGCAGGATCTGCAGGAACTATGATTATTAATGAAATGCTTTCAAGAAGAAATTTGAAGTTAAATCCAATTTTATTAATTGATGATAGGGATTTTAAGCAAGGTAAAAGAATTAGTGGAGTAAAGGTTGAAGGTAGAAGAGGGGATATAGTTAGGTTAGCAGAAGAAAAAGAAATAGATACTATTATATTAGCAATACCTTCTATAGATAATGAAAATAAAAGAGAAATATTAGAAATATGCAAAAAAACTAACTGTAAGGTTAAGATTATACCAGGTATATATGAAATAATATCTGGAGAAGCAACTGTTAGTAAAATCAAAGATGTTGAGTTAGAAGATTTACTTGGAAGAGATCAAGTTGTATTAGATAGTAATGGGATTTCTAATTATCTAAATAATAAGGTCGTCTTAGTTACTGGAGCTGGTGGATCTATTGGATCAGAATTATGTAGACAAATAATACAGTTTGGGCCTAAAAAAATAATTTTATTTGATATATATGAAAATACAGTTTATGATATCCAAAATGAATTAAAGGATAGATATCCTGGAATAAATATGGATGTGTTAATTGGCTCAATAAGAGACAAAGAGAGATTAGATGAAATATTCAATAAATATAATGTAGAAGTCGTATTCCATGCAGCTGCTCATAAACATGTTCCATTGATGGAAGACAGTCCTAAAGAAGCTATTAAGAATAATGTTTTTGGTACTTTAAATTTAGTTCAAACAGCTCATGAGCATAGCATAGAAAGATTAGTTTTAATATCTACTGATAAGGCTGTAAATCCAACTAATATAATGGGGGCTACTAAAAGATTATGTGAGATGATTATTCAATCTTATAATACAATTAGTAAAACTGAATTTGTAGCAGTTAGATTTGGAAATGTATTAGGTAGTAATGGATCTGTTATACCATTATTTAAAAAGCAAATAGAAAGTGGTGGACCTGTAACTGTAACTCATAAAAATATTACTAGATACTTTATGCTTATTCCTGAAGCAGCACAGTTAGTTCTTCAAGCAGGATGTTTTGCTAAAGGTGGAGAAGTATTTGTATTAGATATGGGTAAGCCTGTTAAAATATATGACTTAGCTGTAGATTTAATAAAACTTTCAGGACTTGAGCCAAACAGAGATATAAAAATTAAAATTACGGGGTTAAGACCAGGAGAAAAATTGTATGAGGAACTTCTTATGAGTGAAGAAGGGTTACAAAGTACAGAGCATAATAAAATATATATAGGTAAACCAACTTTTGAAAGTATTGATAAATTAAATAAAAAATTAGATGATTTAAAAGAATTATTAAAGGAAAATGATGATAAGAAAATAAAAGAAATGATGAAACAAATAGTTCCAACTTATAGAGAACCATCAGAAGTAAATGAGGTAGCTATAACAGAATAATAAGATTTATTATAGAGGTAGAGGATAAAAATGAATAAGCTAAACAAAATAATAAAGAGAGTTTTTGATTTTATAGTATCCTTAATTGGAATAATTATATTATCACCAATTTTCATAATTGTGAGCATTGCTATAAAAGTTGATTCTAAAGGAAGTATATTATTCTTACAAAAAAGAGTAGGTCAATATGGAAAAGAGTTTAATATATATAAGTTTAGAACTATGGTAACTGATGCCGAAAAACTTGGAAAACAAATAACTGTAGGAAAAGATAATAGAATAACTAGGGTAGGATCTTTTTTAAGAAAATTTAAAATAGATGAATTACCTCAATTGTTTAATGTGTTAAAAGGGGATATGAGTTTAGTTGGTCCTAGACCTGAGGTTCCAAAGTATGTTTCTTTATATAATGAAGAACAAAGAAAGGTTTTAGATGTTAGACCAGGAATAACTGATATAGCTTCTTTAAGATATAAGGATGAAAATGATATACTTGGAAAGGTAGATAATCCAGAAGAATATTATATAAATGTTATAATGAAAGATAAGTTAAAGTTAAATCTTGAATATATAGAAAAGAACAATGTATTTTTTGATATATATTTAATTATTAAAACTATAATAAAATGCATATAGATGTAAGGTGGTATCTAAATGAAAAAATTAAATTTTGCTATTATTGGCTGTGGAAGAATTTCATATAAACATGTTGAAGGGTTATATGAAAATAGGGAATTTGCTAATTTAACTGCAACATGTGATGTTAAGTTAGAACTTGCAGAAGTTAAGGCTAAAGAATATATTGAAAAGATGAATGATGAATCTTTAAAAGTTGGAGTATACGAAGATTATAAGGAAATGATTGAGAAAGAAGAAATAGATGTAGTGACTATTGCTACTGAAAGTGGATATCACGCAGAAATTGCAATTTATTGCATGAATAAAGGAAAACATGTAATAGTTGAAAAACCTATGGCAATGTCAATAGATGATGCGAATGAAATGATTGAAGTTGCAAAGAAGAATAATGTTAAGCTTTCGGTTGCTCATCAAAATAGATTCAATAAACCAATTCAAAAATTAAGAGAAGCTGTTGAAGCTAACAAGCTTGGCAGAATAATGAATGGTACAGCAAGAATTCTTTGGAGAAGAGATGATAATTACTATAAACAAGCTCCGTGGAGAGGGACTTGGGATTTAGATGGTGGTACATTAATGAACCAATGTATACATAATATAGATTTATTACAATGGATGATAGGTTCTGAAGTAGAAAGAGTTTATGCTGAATGTGATACTTTTAGAAATCCAATTGAAGGTGAAGATTTTGGAGCTATAGTTATTAGATTTAAGAATGGATCTATTGGAATAGTTGAAGGTAGTGCTGTAGTCTATCCAAAGAATTTAGAGGAAACTTTAAGTGTATTTGGTACAGAAGGAACTGTAGTAATTGGTGGTCTTGCTGTAAATGAACTTAAGACTTGGAGATTTGAAAATGAGGATGAAGAAGAGATTAAAAAAGATTTACAAGTTCAAATAGATAGCGTTTATGGAAAAGGACATACACCTTTATTTAAGGATGTAATAGAATCTATAAATGAAGATAGAAAGCCTTATATAAGTGGTGAGGATGCAATAGTTCCTTTATCTATAATTTTAGCTGCATATAAGTCTAGAAAAACAGGAATGCCTGTAAGTTTTCCATTTAGTAACTTTTCAAGTTCAGATATGAAAAATAATTAGAAAAAAGTCAAGTGAATTGTCACTTGACTTTTTTTGAATCTAATTTGGTAAGATATAAACCCAGATATCCAATGTATGTCCAAAGTATAGTAGTAATATAACTTTGAGTAAGTAAAATTACATTTTCAAATACTCCGTTTACGGCAATAGATAATATAGGCATTAATACTAGGATGATTGTTTTTCTTCGAATATTATCAATTTTAATATTAGGATTAAATATAGCTATTAATGAATCTTTTGCAATTAAGATAATAAAGATTCCAAAGAATAGTATTCCTAATATTCCATTTGATAATAAAATTTGTATATATCCATTATGCATATTATTTGTTACTATGTATCTTGATGTATCATTTGGGTAAAGTTTCTGTTTAGCAAGCCCTATATTTCCAGGACCATGTCCAAAAAGTGGATTAAACTTTAAGGTGTTAAGTCCATAGGACCATATTTCAGCTCTACCGGTTGAAATATGACCGTCTTGTATTTCTCTATCTAAATTTATTTCAATATTCCCTCCAGTATTATGAGTAGTATTACTTGAAGTAATTTTATCAACATATTCTGGAATATAGGATAATACATTTTTAGATATTGAAATAAAAATATTACTTCCAATTAAAACTACAAAAGATATTAATATAGAAAAAACAATTGATTTAAAAATATTAAATTTATTTTTAAATCTAATATAAAGGTTATAAAAAATTATGAATAAAATACCTGCTAATAGAGATAAAACTGCGCCCCTTGAATTACATAAAACTAAGTAAAGGTATTGTATTACTATATTAAAGATATAATAATTTTTTCTTATTTTAAAATGCGAGGTTTCATTTATAATTTTATATAAAGAGATATTAACTATACTTAATATTATAGATATAGTAGCTATCATTCCTCCAGAATTAGGATTAGAGTATAGTCCCCATAATGCAGGTGAGTCTGGATAAACGAAACCTTGAGTAATATCATTAAATGTATATTGAATAAGAAAAATGAACATAATTATAGCTATAAAACTAGTAATAGAACTTATGTAAATAACTATATTATTAAATTTAATTAGTTCTTTTTGTGTTGTTTTTAAGTTTTTATCTGCATCATAAGAATATAAGATAAATAGAAAGAAACCAGTATATACAAAAGTTTTTATATTGTCTACTGGATTATTTTTTATGTTAACTATAATACTAATTAAAAAAATTAACATATAAATTATCAAATAGATTTTATGTTTAGATTTTATACATGATTTTTTATTTAAAATATCATATAT
>NZ_JACSQZ010000061.1 GCF_014836325.1 Clostridium gallinarum | reverse complement strand
AAAAAGCTTCTTGGTAATTACTTTTACTGAACTTTCATCAGTTAGCAAATTACAGCTTTGCTGGGCACGCTCCTAAAGAATAAAAAAAGATGAAAACTCATGCTTTCATCTTAAATAATTATTACTTTTTAGGAATAGATACTGTAATTTGAATAAACTCTTCTTCATCCTTAAACTTATATTCCGCTGGTATATTAAACTTATCAAAAACTTGCTTTATAGTGTTTACATATAGTTTAGCTGGGAAAACACTCTTTACTCGTTTTTTATCTTTATTATTTAATTCTTCTCCAGCAATTTTTAATAACTCTTTATTTATTAGTTCTTCTGTTGCCTTAACATTAAGAGAGTTTTTAACTACCTTTTCTATAATCTTTAGCTGTAATTCTTCTGTTGGTAAAGATAATAATGCCCTAGTATGTCTTTCTGTTAGTTTATTTTCTAAACATAACTCTCTTACATTAGGACTAAGCTTTAATAATCTCAACTTATTTGCAATAGTAGATTGCTTCTTCCCCATTCTCTTTGCAAGTTCATCTTGGGTAAATTTATGATCATTAATTAAATTATAATATGCCTCTGCTTCTTCTATAAAATTTAAATCTTCTCTTTGTAAATTTTCTAATAAAGCAATTTCAGCTGATTCAGTATCAGTTATTTCAATTATATTACATGGTACAAGATCAAACTCTGCCATTCTTGCAGCTCTCCAACGTCTTTCACCTGCTACTAATTCAAAATTTTCTCCTCTTTTTCTAACTGTAATAGGCTGAATTATTCCATGCTCTTTAATAGATTGAGATAATTCTTGTAACGCCTCTTCGTTAAAAAATCTTCTTGGCTGATAAGTGTTTGGAAATATTTTATCTACACTTATATTTGTAATTTCTCTATTCATATGCACCCAACCATCCCTTATTAAAATAAATTCCACTAAACTCAATAATTAAAAATTCTATTTTTATTTATTATTTCCTTCTTTTATTTCCTAGTTTCGTAAGACAAATTCGCTAATTAAATATTATAAAACTACAAATCAATTCATATACTAAAGTATTATATTTTATATCGACTAAATTCTTTAAAATTTTATGTAGAAATTACTTTATAGGTTTCTTATTTACAGTTCCAGCCTTTCTAGGATAAGCTTTTGGACACTTGCTAATCTTCTTTATTTCTACAATATTATGTTTTAAATCCGATTCTTCAATATTTACTTCTATTATATTTTCTAACTTTCCACCCAAAGTATTTATAGCTTTTTGTCCTTCTTTTAATTCCTCTTCTATTGCAGGTCCCTTTAATGCAACAAAATAGCCATTAACTTTTACATAAGGCATACATAATTCTGATAAAACAGCCATATTAGCAACAGCTCTTGATGTTGCTATATCAAATTTTTCTCTAAACTCTGGATTTCTTGCACCATCTTCTGCTCTTGAATGAATTGTTTTAACATTTTTTAATCCTAATTGAGCTATAACAGTATTTAAAAAGTTAATTCTCTTATTTAGTGAATCTAATAAAGTTACGTTAACATCAGGATTCATTATTGCTATAGGTAGTCCAGGGAATCCAGCCCCTGTACCTACATCTATAGCGCTTTTTGCATTTTTAACAGCATTAGATTTAAAAGCTTTTATACAATCTATAAAGTGTTTTTTTATCACTTCTTCGTCTTCTGTTATTGCAGTAAGATTTATTTTTTCATTCCACTCCTGCAAAAGCTTCATATATGTTATAAACTGATTATACTGCTTTTCAGTTAAATCTAATCCAACTTCTAAAGAAGCCTCTTTCATTATTTGAAAATATTCCATATTTCCTCCGTAAAACTCTTATTTCTTATATTGATGCTCTAAATAAATTAATAATACAGATATATCTGCTGGGGAAACTCCTGATATTCTAGAAGCTTGCCCTATACTTATAGGTCTAATATTATCTAACTTTTGTATAGCTTCTGTTCTTAGCCCTTTTACTTCTTTATAATCTATATCTTCTGGAAGTAATTTCTTTTCAAACTTTCTAAATTGATTAACTTGCTCTAATTGACTAGTTATATATCCTTCGTATTTAGTAATTATATTGATTTGTTCACCAATATCTTCATTATAGTTTGGTCTATCTGGATCTAGCTCTGCCATACTAAAGTAATCTAATTCTGGTCTCTTAATAAGCTCATAGAAACTAATTGGCTTCTTTAATTCTACAGATCCTTTTGATATTAAGAATTCATTTACTTCCTTTTTATTTGTTATTTGAAGTTCTTTTAATCTATTTACTTCACTTTCAATATTATTTTTTCTCGTTATAAACTTTTCATATCTTTCTTCTGTTACAAGACCTACTTTGTATCCAATCTCGGTTAATCTAAAATCAGCATTATCTTGTCTTAAAAGTAATCTATATTCTGCTCTAGCAGTCATCATTCTATAAGGTTCATTAGTACCTTTAGTAACTAAATCATCTATTAGAACACCTATATATCCATCCGATCTATTTAAAATCATAGGCTCTTTTTCTTTTATTTTTAAAGCAGCATTTATACCAGCTACAAGTCCTTGCCCTGCAGCCTCTTCATATCCAGAGCTACCGTTTAATTGCCCTGCTCCATAAAGCCCTTCAAAGTTTTTAAATTCTAATGTTGGCTTTAATTGAGTTGGATCTATTGAATCATATTCAATAGCATAAGCAGTTCTCATTATCTCTGCATTTTCAAGTCCAGGTACTGTTCTTAACATTTGTAATTGAACATCCTCTGGAAGAGATGATGACATACCACCAACATACATTTCTAATGTGTCTTCACCTTCTGGCTCAATAAATAATTGATGCCTTTCTCTATCCGGGAATCTCATTACTTTATCTTCAATTGATGGACAATATCTAGGACCTACCCCCTCTATTAATCCATTATACATTGGAGATCTATCTATATTTTCTCTAATTATATTATGAGTATCTTCACTAGTATAAGTTAGCCAACAAGAAACTTGATCTCTTGAAATATCTTCACTCATAAATGAGAAAGGAACTATTTTTTCATCTCCAGGTTGTTCTATCATCTTAGAGAAATCTACAGTTCTCTTATTAATTCTTGCTGGAGTACCAGTTTTAAATCTTCTTAATTCTATCCCTAAATCTATTAATGACTGAGATAGCTCATTAGCTGCTGATAATCCATTTGGGCCACTATTATAAGTTACATCACCTATTATAATTCTAGCTCTTAAATAAGTTCCTGTAGTTAATATAACAGCCTTACAGCTAAAGTATCCTCCATTTTTAGTAAGAACACCTCTTACCTTTCCCTCTTCTACATCTATCTCTGTAACTTCTAATTGTCTTAAAGATAAATTTTCTTGATTTTCTAATACGTTCTTCATTCTGTTTTGATATTTTTTCTTATCTGCTTGAGCTCTTAAAGAGTGAACTGCAGGTCCCTTAGAAGTATTAAGCATTCTAGATTGAATAAATGTATTATCTATATTTATTCCCATTTCTCCACCTAGTGCATCTATTTCTCTTACTAAATGACCTTTTGCAGTTCCACCTATATTAGGGTTACAAGGCATCATCGCTACAGAATCAAGATTTGTAGTACATATTAATGTTTTTAAGCCCATTCTTGCTGATGCTAGTGCTGCTTCACAACCAGCATGACCAGCACCAACAACTACTACATCATATTCTCCTGCGTTATATTTCATTTTTATTCTTCTCCTACTTTCCACAACAAAATTCTTTAAATATTTTATTAACTAAATCTTCTTCTAATTCTGTTCCTGTAATTTCTCCTAAAGCTTTTAAAGCTGCTGTAACAAATATTGATATTAAATCTAAATACTCATTATTATTTAATCTTACTAGAGCTTCGTTACAATTTTCTTCTGCTCTAATTAAAGCTTGCTTATGTCTTGAGTTAGATATAATTAAGCTTTCACTATCTATTTTACCACTAAAGAACATATTCTTAATCTCATTTTTTAAACCATCTATACCAATATCTTCTTTAGCAGAAATTTTTATTATATTTTCAAATTTATCTATTACTGAGTTATCAAGTTTATTTTCTAAATCTATTTTATTTAATAAAACTATTGCTTTTTTATCTTTAATAGCTTCAATTATTTCCATATCTTCTTTATCTAATTCTCTAGATGAATCTAAAACTAATAAAACTAAATCTGCTTCATTAATTTTTTCCCTTGATCTTTCAACACCTATTTTTTCAACTACATCTTCAGTTTCTCTAATTCCTGCAGTATCTATAATTTTAACAGGTATTCCATCTAAATTTATATATTCTTCAATTACATCTCTAGTTGTTCCAGCTATATCAGTAACTATAGCTCTTTTTTCTTTTAATAATACATTTAATAAAGAGGACTTCCCAACGTTTGGCTTTCCTACTATAGCTAAACTTAACCCATCTCTAATTATTTTTCCTTCATCCGCACTTTTAAGTAATTTTTCTATATCATTATGAGCCTTATCTAAGCTTTCTTTTACTCTGATTGGAATAGTTGGATCTATCTCTTCATCATCTTCTGTAAAATCAACAGCATATTCTATTAAAGCTAAAACATTAAGTAAATATTCATTTAATTTATTAATCCTTTGAGATAAAGATCCACCACTTTGCATCAATGCAGATTTCATGGCAAGTTCAGTTTTAGCTGTAATTAAATCCATAACAGCTTCTGCTTGAGATAAATCTATTCTTCCGTTCAAAAATGCTCTCTTTGTAAACTCTCCAGGCTCTGCAAGTCTTGCACCAGCTTTTAAAGTATTTTCTAATACTTTATTTGTAGATGTAACACCACCATGGCAATTTATTTCTACAATATCCTCAGCCGTAAAGCTTCTAGGTCCCTTCATGTAACTTATTATTACTTCATCAATTAACTCTTCAGTATTTATATCAACTATATGGCCATATCTCATGGTATAAGTTTTCATTTCTCTAATATCCTTACCATTCTTTGGTCTAAATATTTTAGATACTATTTCTAAAGCCTTGTCACCAGAAACCCTAATAATAGCTATTCCACCTTCACCTATAGCAGTTGATATAGCACAGATTGTATCAAATTCTTTCAAATTCTATCCCTCCTTATCTTAAATTAAGTAAATCTATATTTATAGTATATCCTTTTTAACTAATATTCATTTTACAAAACTATTTATAGTAAGTCAAAATAAAAAAGAGATAAACATTATATTCCTTGCTCCGTCGCATGCGCTCCAAGTCACCGTCATACAATGTTTATCTCTTTGCAAACTGAATGAAGGAAATTATAAAAATGTTATTCACAGGGTAATATTTTATAATTTCCTAAAAAATAAAGGTAAGAAAGCCTTATGGCCCTCTTACCTTTATTTTTTAATATCTACTACTATTCTTCTGTGAGGTTCTTGACCATCACTAAAAGTATAAACATATTCATTATCCTGTAAAGCAGAATGTATTATTCTTCTTTCATAAGGATTCATTGGTTCTAATTTATAAGGCTTTCTAGTTTTTCTTACTTTATAAGCAGTTTTTTCAGCTACCCTAATTAAAGTTTCTTCTCTCTTTTTTCTATAATTCTCAGTATCTAAGACTACTTTTTTATAAGGAACGCTATGATCTTTATTAACAACTAAAGAAGCTAGATATTGTAATGAATCTAAAGTTTCACCTCTATATCCAATTATGATTCCCATCTTAGGACCAGTTAAATCAATATAAACAGTGTCCTTTTCTTCTTTAATTCTTATTTCTGCTTGTACTTTCATATTATTAAGTATATTTCTTAAAAATAATCTTACTTCTTCCTTATAATCTCTTTTTACTTTAACTAATATCTTAGCAGGTTTTGTACCTATAAAATTTAAAAATCCTTTTGAACCTTCATCTAAAACTTCGTATTCAACCCTATCTTCTGTAACTTTCAATTCTTTTAAGGCATTTTCTAAAGCCTCAGCTACATTTTTACCTGTCATTTCTAAAGTTTTCATACCCTATTCACCACCTAGTAATACTAATTTTTAATTTTTCTTCTTAGTCTTTGGTGTTGCTTTTTTTGCGTTTACTATACCTTTTAACTTTTCTTCTTCTTCTTTAGCAGCTTTCTTTTTCATAGCTGGAAGGTAATTTAAGAAATAAGTTTGAACTAATTGAATAGCTCCCCCTATTATCCAATAAATTACTAAAATTGAACTAAAGTTAATAGCCATTACACCCATCATACCAGCCATCATTATGTTCATAGATCCCATATTCATTTGTGGTCCATTTTCATTCTTAGGCATTGACTTAGTTAAAAGTAAGCTTGGTAAGTATGTGCTTAAGAATGCTAGTATTGGTAATATAAAACGTGGATCCTTTTTAAATACATCTGGTATCCATAAAAATGATGGATTAGTTACAGCTGAACTATCTATATTCATAAATACATAATATAATGCAAAAAGTATTGGTAATGGTAATAATGTAGGAAGGCATCCCCCTAACATACTAACATTATTTTCTTTCATACATTTTGAATATTCAGCTTGCATCTTTTGTGGATCGTTAGCATATTTTTTTTGAATTGCATTTAATTCAGGTTGAATCTCTTGCATTCTTGCATTTGATCTATTTGCTTTTATAGTTAAAGGAAGTATTAACAATCTTATTATTATTGTAAATAAAGCAATTGTTAATATATAAGATACACCACTTGGCTCTAAATTAAATAAATTTAGTATAATATTGTGCATCCATTCAAAAATAACAGTTAGAAAGTTTGTTATTGGTTGTAAGAATTTCATCATATTTTGCACGCAACCTCCTTATTTTAACGGATCATATCCACCCTTAGCAAAAGGATGACATCTTAAAATTCTCTTTATAGCTAAAAAACCACCTTTTATTGCCCCATATTTAGTTATAGCTTCTATAGCATACTCTGAACATGATGGAACATAAATACAAGTCGGCGGTCTCATTGGTGAGATATATTTTCTATATAAATGTATAGATTTTAACATTAACTTTTTCATTGCTTATATAAGCCTGCTTTTGAAAAAAGTTTTTTCATAGATTCTTCAACTTCGAAAAAGCTTTTTCCTTCTATAGATTTTCTTGCTACAAAAACAAAATCATAACCAGTTTTAAGGTCTTTTTCATTAAGTCTATAGCTTTCAGTTATCAATCGTTTACTTCTACTTCTAACAACACTATTTCCAACCTTTTTACTGACTGAAATTCCTACCTTATTATAAGTAACCCCATCTTTTGTCTTATTTCTTCTATTATTATATATATATATAACTAAAAGATTATTCGCTAAAGACTTTCCCCTCCTATAAACTAATTTAAATTCATTGTTTTTTCTTAACCTGTACATCATTAGAAATCCTATACTCCTTTTTTTCTGCTATTGCAGAAAAAAGGCCACTATTTGCGGCCCTTATGCTGTTAATCTTTTTCTACCTTTTTGTCTTCTTCTCTTTAGAACGTTTCTTCCTGATGAAGTCTTCATTCTCTTTCTGAATCCATGCTCTTTTTTTCTTTGTCTCTTTTTTGGTTGGTATGTCATGAACATTTCACTACACCCCCTTCAAATTGTATTTTTCTATAGTAAAAACTATAATCCCAATTTTAAATTTACCTTATTATTATATATATATCAGGTTTTTATGTCAATACACTATAATTTTCAAGTTCTGTTGATAAATATAATGAATATTATCACAGAATTTGTGGATAACTTCTTGAATACTCTATTTAACTTATGTTATTATTAGTATTGAATGTGAATAATTTTATTTTTAAGCGAAGTTATCCACATCTGTGGATTAAATTGTGTATAACTTGTTCGCTTTTTCTTTATTTCATATCTATTATACTCTATTTTTAGCTTAAATAATACTTTTATACCATGTTAATAATGTTAAGAAATGTACATAATTATATTGTGGATATTTTTTTTAATTTTATTTTATCAACATAATTATTAACATGTGCATATTTATATTATACTTATTAACATATAAAAAATGATGTTAATAAATGTGTTGATATATTGTTATTAAGTAATATATCTTAAACTTAAAAAAAATTTTTATGGAGGATATACAATGAATAATGATCTTCAATCATTATGGGCAAAAACATTAAATATTATAAAGGGTGAAATGAGTGAAGTTAGCTTTAATACTTGGATTAAAAGCTGCGAACCAATTTCTATATCTTCCAATACTATAAAAATCAGCGTACCTAATTCCTTTACCCAAGATATATTAGAAAAAAGGTATAAGGACTTAGTTGTAAATTCAATAGAGGCTGCTTGCTCTAAAGTTTATAACGTAGATTTTATAGTTGCATCTGATATTCAAGAAGTTGAAGAGAAGGAAGAAAAGAAAATAAAAGCTGATGATAAATCTTCTATTACTGTAAGTGATGAAATGTCAAGCACATTGAATCCAAAATACACCTTTGATTCATTTGTCATAGGTAATAGTAATAGATTTGCTCATGCTGCATCTTTAGCGGTTGCAGAAGCCCCTGCAAAAGCATATAATCCTCTATTTATTTATGGAGGAGTAGGACTTGGAAAAACTCACTTAATGCATGCAATAGGACATTATGCTCTGCAAAATAATTCTAGCGCGAAAGTTGTATATGTATCTTCAGAGAAGTTTACTAATGAACTTATTAATGCAATTAAAGATGATAAAAATGAAGAATTTAGAAATAAATATAGAAATGTAGATATTCTATTAATTGATGATATTCAATTTATTGCAGGCAAAGAAAGAACTCAGGAAGAATTCTTCCATACATTTAATGAGTTACATGATGCAAATAAACAAATAATTCTATCATCTGATAGACCGCCAAAGGAAATTCCAACGTTAGAGGATAGACTTCGTTCTCGTTTTGAGTGGGGTTTAATTGCTGATATTCAAGCTCCAGATTTTGAAACTAGAATGGCAATTTTAAAGAAAAAAGCAGATGTAGAAAAGCTAAATGTTGCAAATGAAGTAATGGTATATATAGCAACCAAAATTAAGTCTAATATCAGAGAACTTGAAGGCGCATTAATTAGAATAGTTGCATATTCATCCTTAACTAATAGACCAATAACAGTCGAATTAGCTAGTGAAGCTCTTAAGGATATAATATCAAATAAACAAAATAAAAACGTAACTATTGATGTTATTCAAGATGTTGTTGCTGGATATTTTAATCTTAGAGTAGAAGACTTAAAATCACAAAGAAGAACTAGAAATGTAGCTTATCCTAGACAAATTGCAATGTATTTAAGTAGGAAGCTTACTGATATGTCTTTACCTAAAATAGGTGAAGAATTTGGTGGAAGAGATCACACTACTGTTATACATGCTTATGAAAAGATATCTGATATATTGAATACAGATGAAAGCTTACAACACACAGTAAATGATATAACAAAGAAGCTTACTCAAAATTAATTAACAGCTGTACATAAATATATTGAATTGTTTGTGGATAACTAATAGAAACAATCTTGCTTGTTAATACTGTGGATAAGATATGTAATTTTTGCTTCACTTATCCACAATATTTTTTTACAAATATTTTAGTGTTCATAAGGGCTAGAGGTACTTATCAACATATCAACAGCCCCTACTACTACTATTATTAAATTTTATCTATATATTTATCTATATATCTATAAAATTTTAATGATTACATATGTTCATAACTTAAGGAGGTTTTTTATATGAAATTTATATGTGAAAAACAAAAACTACAAGAAGGCATATCCATTTCAAGTAAAGCTATTACAGGAAAAACAACTATGCCTATATTAGAGGGTATATATATAACTGCAACAAAAGAAGGGTTAACTCTAATTGGATCTGATATGGATGTTTCTATAGAAACTAAAGTAGAAGCTAATGTACTAGAAGAAGGTATGCTAGTAATAGATTCAAAAATATTTGGAGAAATAATAAGAAAACTTCCAAATTCACAAATAATTATTGAAACTTTAGAAAATGAAATAATGCAAATTACATGTGAAAAATCAGTATTTAACTTAGTTTATATGAATGGTGAAGATTATCCAGAGATACCTAAAATAAATGAAAACTTATCAGTAGAAGTACAACAAAGTATATTAAAAAGTATGATAAGAGGTACATCTTTTGCAATTGCTCAAGATGAAACAAGACCAATATTACAAGGAATTTTATTTGAAGTTAAAGATAAAAATTTAAATTTAGTTGCATTAGATGGATATAGATTAGCTATAAGAAATGAATTTTTAGATAATGATAGTAATATTGAAGTAGTTATACCTGGAAAAACATTAAACGAAGTTTCAAGAATTCTTGAAGATGTATCAGAAATAGTAAAAATAACTTTTACTAATAATCATATATTATTTAACTTAAGTAATACAAAAATTATATCAAGATTATTAGATGGTAAGTTTGTTAATTATTCATCACTATTACCACAAGAACATAAAATATCTATAGATGTTAAAAAACAAAACTTACAAAATTGTATTGAAAGAGCATCACTAATGGCTAAGGATAGTAATAGTAATTTAATAAAACTAGATGTCCAAGATGATACTTTAGTAATAACTTCTAATTCTCAATTGGGAAAGGTTAGGGAAGAAGTTAGTGTAAATCTGCAAGGTGAATCTATTCAAATTGCATTTAACTCTAGATATTTATTAGATGTTCTTAAAAATATAGAGGATGATGAAGTTGTTTTAGAGATGACTTCAGGAGTAAGTCCTTGTGTTATAAAATGTAAAAATAATGATAATTCTAAGTACCTTGTTTTACCAGTAAGGTTATTAAGATAGAAAGGAGATATGCATAAAAACTGTATTTATATGCATTGAATTGGAAATGAATGAAGTTAAAATAAATACTGAGTTTATAAAATTAGATTCTTTTTTAAAGTGGTGTGGAATTGCATCACTAGGATCAGAGGCAAAAATGTATATTTTAGATGAGTTAGTTAAAGTAAATAATGAAGTTTGTACGCAAAGAGGAAAAAAAATTAGAATTGGCGATATTGTAGAATTTAATGGAGAAGAGTATAAAGTAGTTTAGTTGCTATTAACCTAACAATTACTTTTATTCCTCTAATATGTTATAATTAAAATAGGTGTAAAGTATGTATATTAAGAAAATCCAAATATTAAACTATAGAAATTATAAATCTTTAAATATAACACTGGGGAAGAATGTAAATGTGTTTATGGGAGATAATGCTCAAGGAAAAACAAATATACTTGAAGCTATTTATTATTGTGCTTTTGCTAAATCACATAGGACTTCTAAGGATAAAGAGCTAATTAATTGGAATTCTGATAGTGCTTATGTAAGTGTTTTGGTAGGAAAAGATAGATTAGATAAAACCATAGATATCAATATACTTAAGGATGGTAGAAAAGCAATAAAAATAAATAAAATTAAGGCATCTAAAATAGGAGAATTGTTCGGAAATTTTAATGTTGTTATGTTTTCACCAGAGGATTTAAGGATAATAAAAGACTCACCTGGAGTAAGAAGAAAATTCATAGATATGGAATTGTGTCAACTAGATTCTAAGTATTACTATAATTTAGTTCAGTATAATAAGGTTTTAAACGAACGTAATATAGTTTTAAAAAATAGAAGAGTTGATAAAGATATTTTAGATATATATGATATTCAATTAGCCGGATTTGGAAAGAATATAATAAGAGATAGATTAAATTATATTAATAAGTTGAACTTTTTTGGAAAGAATATACATAAGGATATATCTTCAGGTAAGGAAGATATAGAGTTTAAATATATAAGTACAGTAAAGGACTTAAATAATATAGAAAATAATTTTTATGATCTATTAAAGAGAAATAGGGATAAGGATATTGAAAAAGGATCGACTAGTGTAGGACCACATAGAGATGATTTTACTATTCTTATTAACGATATAGATACTAAAAGTTTTGGATCACAAGGGCAGCAAAGAAGTGCTGTCCTTACTATGAAGTTCTCTTCTTTAAGAATAATAAAGGAGCTAACATCTGAGTTCCCTGTATTATTATTAGATGATGTGCTATCAGAACTAGATTTTAGTAGAAAAAGATATATATTAAGTACAATTGGAGAGATCCAAACAATAATAACTTGTACAGGAATAGAAGATCTTACGAATTACTTAGATAGTAGTTCTAAGGTTTTTAAAGTTAAGGATGGCCAAATCCTAAATTAAGGGAGGAATTCTAATGTTTTTACATTTAGGAGAAAATGTAGTTGTTCCAGTTAAGGATGTAATTGGAATATTTGATTTACAAACCACTATGTATAGCTCAGATACAAGTGCTTTTTTAAGATTAGCAGAGGAAGATGGATTTGTAGAGAGAGTTTCTAAGGAACAACCTAAATCTTTTGTTATAGCTGAAGTAAATAAGATGAGTAAAATATACTTATCGCCAATATCCTCTTCAACTTTAACAAAAAGAACAAATATAGATTATAATCCATAATTCCAATTTTAAATCTTCATGTGATTATAATATAAATTTCATTAAAGGAGGATATTATGTTGGAAAATAACAATCAAAATTATGATGAAAGTCAGATTCAGGTTTTAGAGGGATTAGAAGCTGTTAGAAAAAGACCTGGAATGTATATAGGAAGTACTAGTTCAAGAGGGTTACATCATCTTGTTTATGAAATAGTTGATAATAGTATAGATGAGGCTTTAGCTGGATTTTGTAATGAAATATCAGTTTCAATAAATGAAGATAATTCAATAACTGTAATTGATAACGGGAGAGGTATGCCTACGGGAATACATCCTAAAATGGGAAAATCTACAGTTGAAGTAATCATGACAGTTCTACATGCTGGAGGAAAATTTGGCGGTGGCGGATATAAGGTTTCTGGAGGATTACATGGTGTTGGTGCTTCTGTAGTTAATGCATTATCTGAATGGTGTACAGTAACTGTATCAAGAGATGGAGATGTATGGGAGCAAAAGTACACAAGAGGTGTTGCTATATCTGATTTATCTAAAATAGGAACTACAGAAGATCATGGAACAAAGGTTTCTTTTAAGCCAGATGCGGATATTTTTGAAGAAACAGAATATGACTTTGAAATATTATCAAATAGATTAAGAGAATTAGCCTTTTTAAATAAGGGAATAAAAATAATTTTAGAAGATAAAAGAGAAGAGAATAAGATAGATGTATATCATTATGAGGGTGGTATAAAGGAATTTGTATCTTATTTAAATAGAAATAAAGAAGTATTACATCCGGAACCTATATATGTTGAAGGTGAGAAAGATGGTATAATTGCAGAAATATCATTGCAATATAATGATGGATATAATGAAAATTTATATTCATTCGCTAACAATATAGATACTATAGAGGGTGGTACTCACTTATCAGGTTTTAAAACTGCATTAACTAGAGTTATAAATGATTATGGCAAGAAGTTTAATCATATAAAGGAAAACGATAAAAATTTATCTGGAGATGACATAAGAGAAGGATTAACAGCTGTTGTATCTGTTAAAATACCAGAACCACAATTTGAAGGGCAAACTAAAACTAAGCTTGGAAATTCAGAGGTAAGAGGTGTAGTTGACTCTATAGTTGGAGAAGGTGTATATATTTTCTTAGAGGAAAATCCAAATGTAGGTAAAATAATAATCGAAAAAGCACTTATGGCAGCAAGAGCTAGAGATGCTGCAAGAAAAGCTAGAGAACTTACTAGAAAATCAGTTTTAGAAAGATCATCATTACCTGGGAAATTAGCAGATTGTTCATCTAAGGATCCATTAGAGTGTGAAATTTATATAGTAGAGGGAGATTCTGCGGGAGGATCGGCTAAGCAGGGAAGAAATAGACGATTCCAGGCTATATTACCTTTAAGAGGTAAGATATTAAACGTAGAAAAACAAAGATTAGATAGAATATTAACTGCGGATTCAATAAAATCTATGGTTACTGCTTTTGGAGCAGGAATAGGTGTAGATTTTGATGAGAGTAAATTAAGATATAATAGAATTATAATAATGACAGATGCTGACGTAGATGGGGCTCATATTAGAACATTATTATTAACATTCTTCTTTAGATATATGAGAGGGCTATTAGATGGTGGCCATGTTTATATAGCTCAACCTCCTCTTTACCAAGTTAAAAAGAATAAAAAGGAATACTATGCTTATTCAGATCAAGAACTTGAAAAATTACTTAAAGAGATTGGCGGTAAAGATAATTCAACTAATATTCAAAGATATAAAGGTCTAGGAGAAATGAATGCAAATCAATTATGGGATACTACTATGGATCCTGAAAAGAGAATATTATTAAAGGCAACTATAGAAGATGCAATAGCAGCTGATGAAATATTCACAATACTTATGGGAGATAAGGTAGAACCTAGAAGAGAATTTATACAAAAAAATGCTAATAAGGTAAGTAACTTAGATATTTAGTACTAAAGTGAGGTGAGGTACATGAGCTTAAATGAAGGAAAAGTTGTAGAAATTGATATAAATAAAGAAATGAAAAGATGCTATATAGACTATGCTATGAGTGTTATAGTTGGTCGTGCACTTCCTGATGTTAGAGATGGTCTTAAGCCTGTACATAGAAGAATACTATATTCTATGAATGAGCTTGGATTAGCACCGGAGAAGGGTTATAGAAAGTGTGCAAGAATTGTAGGGGAAGTTTTAGGTAAATACCATCCACATGGTGATACTTCCGTTTATGATGCTCTTGTAAGAATGGCACAAGACTTTTCTATGAGATATATGCTTGTAGATGGTCATGGTAACTTTGGTTCTGTAGATGGTGATAGTGCAGCTGCCATGAGATATACAGAAGCAAAAATGAATAAAATAGCAGCTGAAATGTTAAGGGACATTACAAAGGATACAGTTGATTTTATACCTAACTTTGATGGAGAAGAAAAAGAACCAGTAGTATTACCATCAAGATATCCAAATCTTTTAGTAAATGGATCATCTGGTATAGCAGTTGGTATGGCAACTAATATTCCTCCTCATAATTTAGGAGAAGTAATAGATGGAACTATAATGCTTATAGATAATCCTGAAACTACTGTATTAGAATTAATGACTGCAATAAAAGGTCCAGATTTCCCAACAGGAGCTACTATAATGGGGAAAGCTGGAATAAGAGCTGCTTATGAAACTGGAAAAGGTAGAGTAATAGTTAGAGCTAAAGCTGAAATAGAAGAAGAAAATAATAGACATAGAATAATAGTTACAGAAATACCATATCAGGTTAATAAAGCTAAGCTTATTGAAAATATAGCGGATCTTGTTAAAGATAAGAAAATAGTTGGAATCTCTGACTTAAGAGATGAATCTGATAGAGATGGTATGAGAATAGTTATAGAATTAAAAAAGGATGCTAATCCAAATGTAGTTTTAAATTTACTATATAAGCATACAAAGATGCAAGATACTTTTGGAGTTATAATGCTTGCATTAGTAAATAATCAGCCACAAGTTTTAAATTTAAAAGAAGTTTTAAATCATTATATTACATTCCAAAAGGAAGTAGTAACTAGAAGAACTGTTTTTGAATTAAATAAGGCTGAAGCAAGAGCCCATATTTTAGAGGGATTAAAAATAGCTCTTGATAATATTGACGAAGTAATAAGTATTATAAGATCTTCTAAGTCTACTGAAATAGCTAGAAATACATTAATGGAAAGATTCAGTTTAAGTGAAAAGCAATCTCAAGCTATCTTAGAAATGAGATTAAGAAGACTGACTGGATTAGAAAGAGATAAGATTGAAGAAGAGTATGCTGAAATTATGAAGCAAATAGAGTACTTAAAATCAATATTAGAAAGTGAAGAAAAATTACTTTCAGTAATAAAAGAAGAACTTATAGAGATAAAGAGAAGATATGGTGATGATAGAAAAACTTCTATTGAAAAAGTAGTAAATGAAATTGATATAGAAGATCTTATCCAAGAAGAAGATGTAGTAGTTACATTGACTCATTCAGGATATATAAAGAGAATATCAGCAGATACTTATTCAGCTCAGAAAAGAGGGGGAAGAGGAATACAAGCAATGTCTACTAAGGAAGATGATTTCGTAGAACATGTGAGTATTACATCAACTCATTCAGATGTATTATTCTTTACTAATAGAGGTAGAGTATACAAATTAAGAGCTTATGAAATTCCTGATGCTGGAAGAACAGCGAAGGGTACTAATATAATAAACTTAATTGCTATAGAGCAGGATGAAAGAATTGAAACGGTTCTTACAATAGCTGATGATGTAACTGAAGGATTCTTATTTATGGGAACTAAACAAGGTTTAGTTAAAAAGACACATTTATCTGAATTTAAAAATCTTAGAAAAAATGGTTTAATAGCTATTAACTTAAGAGAAGGAGATGAACTTCTAAAAGTTAAAGTTACACGTGGAGATGCAGATATAATAATTGTAACTCAAGATGGTAATGCTATAAGATTTAATGAAACAGATGTAAGACCAATGGGAAGAACAGCATCTGGAGTTAGATCTATAAATTTAAGAAAAAATGATATCGCAGTATGTATGGATATAGCTGTTGAAGGCGAGGATTTATTAGTTGTAAGTGAAAATGGGTTTGGAAAGAGAACACCAATTACTGAATATAAGGTTCAAAGAAGAGGTGGAACTGGATTAATAACTTATAAGTTATCAGAGAAAACTGGAAAAGTTGTAGGTGCCACTGTATGTAAGGTAGAAGATGAACTTATGCTAATAAATACAAGTGGAGTTGCAATAAGAATTAATGTTTCAGGAATATCTGTAACTAGTAGATCAGCAATGGGAGTAACTCTAATGAGAACTTCTGAGGAGGAAAAAATAGTTGCAATTGCTAAAATTTCAGGTGGAAATGAAGATAAGGAAGAGCAATTAACTCTAGAAGAAAATAAAGAAGTTAGCAGTGAAGATAAAATCAATGATGAAATAGCAGTTGTAGATGACAATGATTTAAATGAATAAATTATAATTAAAAAAACCGTAATTAATTTAAGTTTATAACATAAATTAACTACGGTTTTTTTAGAATATAGATAATTTCTAAAGTTTATATAATAAAATAAATAAGGAAAGAGTTGTTTTTATAAGCACTATAAATCTATATTATATATAATAAATATATCATAATAACCGTAATCTTATCCTAGTGTATCATTAATAGAAAAACTTTAATATTAATAGAAAATAAGAGAAAAATAAAAATAAATAAAATAAATAGTATTAATTGATTAAAACTATAATATATTTAGGTGGTAAGATAAATCTCGTCGCTGAGAGATGCGGCAACAAAATTTGAAACAACTTAAAAAAAGTTGTTGACAAAGAAAAAAACAAATGCTAAAATGATGAAGTCGCTTGAGAGCGGCGAAGAAAATGGTCTTTGAAAATTGAACAGAATATAAGTTAAGTATAAAACAAACCAGCAATTCTTTTAAGTCTTAAATTTAAGACTCAAGGTAATTTGAGCAACAGATTAAACTTTTTATTGAGAGTTTGATCCTGGCTCAGGACGAACGCTGGCGGCGTGCCTAACACATGCAAGTCGAGCGAGGGGAGTTTCTTCGGAAACAAACCTAGCGGCGGACGGGTGAGTAACACGTGGGCAACCTGCCTTATAGTGGGGAATAGCCTCTCGAAAGGGAGATTAATACCGCATAACATTACACTTTCGCATGAAGGAGTAATTAAAGGAGCAATCCGCTATAAGATGGGCCCGCGGCGCATTAGCTAGTTGGTGAGGTAACGGCTCACCAAGGCGACGATGCGTAGCCGACCTGAGAGGGTGATCGGCCACATTGGGACTGAGACACGGCCCAGACTCCTACGGGAGGCAGCAGTGGGGAATATTGCACAATGGGGGAAACCCTGATGCAGCAACGCCGCGTGAGTGATGAAGGTTTTCGGATCGTAAAGCTCTGTCTTCAGGGACGATAATGACGGTACCTGAGGAGGAAGCCACGGCTAACTACGTGCCAGCAGCCGCGGTAATACGTAGGTGGCGAGCGTTGTCCGGATTTACTGGGCGTAAAGGGAGCGTAGGCGGACTTTTAAGTGAGATGTGAAATACCCGAGCTCAACTTGGGGGCTGCATTTCAAACTGGAAGTCTAGAGTGCAGGAGAGGAGAGTGGAATTCCTAGTGTAGCGGTGAAATGCGTAGAGATTAGGAAGAACACCAGTGGCGAAGGCGACTCTCTGGACTGTAACTGACGCTGAGGCTCGAAAGCGTGGGGAGCAAACAGGATTAGATACCCTGGTAGTCCACGCCGTAAACGATGAATACTAGGTGTAGGGGTTGTCATGACCTCTGTGCCGCCGCAAACGCATTAAGTATTCCGCCTGGGGAGTACGGTCGCAAGATTAAAACTCAAAGGAATTGACGGGGGCCCGCACAAGCAGCGGAGCATGTGGTTTAATTCGAAGCAACGCGAAGAACCTTACCTAGACTTGACATCTCCTGCATTACTCTTAATCGAGGAAGTCCTTTCGGGGACAGGATGACAGGTGGTGCATGGTTGTCGTCAGCTCGTGTCGTGAGATGTTGGGTTAAGTCCCGCAACGAGCGCAACCCTTATTGTTAGTTGCTACCATTTAGTTGAGCACTCTAGCGAGACTGCCCGGGTTAACCGGGAGGAAGGTGGGGATGACGTCAAATCATCATGCCCCTTATGTCTAGGGCTACACACGTGCTACAATGGCAAGTACAACGAGATGCAATACCGCGAGGTGGAGCTAAACTATAAAACTTGTCTCAGTTCGGATTGTAGGCTGAAACTCGCCTACATGAAGCTGGAGTTGCTAGTAATCGCGAATCAGAATGTCGCGGTGAATACGTTCCCGGGCCTTGTACACACCGCCCGTCACACCATGAGAGTTGGCAATACCCAAAGTTCGTGAGCTAACCCGTAAGGGAGGCAGCGACCTAAGGTAGGGTCAGCGATTGGGGTGAAGTCGTAACAAGGTAGCCGTAGGAGAACCTGCGGCTGGATCACCTCCTTTCTATGGAGAAATCTAGTAAGCAAGGCGCTTATCTAGTATAACTTAGAAGATGGTTTATCTTAACTTTCTGTTCAATTTTGAAGGACTAAGTTCTTCAAAAATTGTTCTTTGAAAATTGCACATGAATAAAAATAACAACAAGCCAAAAATATTCTTTGTGAATAACTTTGTAATAAATTTTGAAATAACCTTACTCAGTAAATGAGTAATAAAAAGGTCAAGCTACAAAGGGCGCATGGTGAATGCCTTGGCATCAGGAGCCGATGAAGGACGTGATAAGCTGCGATAAGC
>NZ_JACSQZ010000060.1 GCF_014836325.1 Clostridium gallinarum | reverse complement strand
TAGAGTTTACTTATAAAAGTAATAATATTCGTATTAGCTTTTATAATTTTATTATACGAGGAAAGTATAAAAAGTTATGACTTATTACTAACTATTTATACTTTCATTCCTTCAGTTTGCAAAGAGATACACATTGTATAACGGTGACTTGGAGCGTATGCGACGGAACAAGGAATATAATGTGTATCTCTTTTTTTAATTTAAATTATTTTGGGGTGAAGTATTTAAATATCATAGAAAGATGACTTTTAGTAGTAAGAGGGAATCTAGATATGATATTTTAATACTTTTTTTGTTGTAAAAATATTTTAAAAGTGTGATATAATTAATTTTGAAGAATTGGAATATTTTGTGAGAGGAAGTATATCTATTTAAATCTTATTTATAGGAGGGTATTATGGGATTATATAAATTAATGATTGTAGATGATGAAGAAGAAATAAGACTTGGAGTTATAAAGAAAATAAATTGGGAAGAATATGGATTTATAGTAGTTGGAGATGCTGAAAATGGAAAGGAAGCATTAGAAATTGCAGAAAAATTACATCCAGATGTAATAATGACAGATATAAAAATGCCATTTATGGATGGGTTAGAGCTTGGAAAAAGAATAGCAGATTTAATGCCATCCACAAAAATAATAATTTTTTCAGGGTCTGATGATTTAGAATATGCTCATCAAGCTATAAAAATTAATGTTGTTGAATATGTACTTAAACCTATTAATTCCATAGAACTTATTGAGGTTTTAAAAAGACTTAAAGAGAAGCTGGACAAACAGTATGATGATAAACGTAATATGGAAGTCTTGAAGAAGCATTATATAGAGAGTATTCCAGTAATAAGAGAACAATTTTTAATTGGAGCTTTGGAAGGTAGAATAACTAAAGAACAATGGAGAAATAATGAGAAGAAGTTAAATTTAGATTTTATAAAAGGATACCCAGTTGTAGCACTTATAAATATAGATAATACCTTAGAAGCTGAAGAAAATAGTTTGATTTTAATTTCTATAAAGAAAATTGTAGATGAAAATATGGAAGGCTCTTTTGAATTTGTAAGCTTTCCTTATTTAGATAAGATAGTGATTTTGTTATCTTTGCATGAAAAGGATAACATTACAAGGGTTATAAAGATATTAAATGAAATTTGTAAGATTTTTGAAAGTATTTTTAGTAGTACAATATCAGTAGGTATAGGTAGAATATGTGAAAGCATTAATGAAATAAGAAGTTCTTACAAAACAGCTCAAGGTGCTTTAGATTATAAGCCTATATTAGGTAATGGAAAAACAATATATATAGATGATTTAGAACATGATAATAATATACAAATTCAATTTGAAGAACAAGATGAAATAAAACTTTTAAATGCTATAAAGATTTCAAATGAAAAGGAAATAAGATTAGCAGTAGAAAATATATTTAATAAAATGGAGGAAACAGTTGTAACGTTAGATAAATACAGAATATATTTAATGGAAGTTCTTACAGCCATTCTAAAATTAATCCAAAGCTATAATATTGAAATCAATCTTGTTTTTGGAGATGAGTTTAATTTTTATAGTAATTTAGAAGAGTTTAATTCTATAGAAGAAGTAAAAAAATGGTTTATTGAAAAATCATTAATATTAAATGAAATAATAAAAAAAGAAAGAGTAAATTCATCCAAGCTATTAGTAGAAAAGGCAAAGGAATATATAAAAGATAATTATAGTGATTATGATCTTTCAGTTGAAAAACTTTGTTCTAAGATTCATGTAAGTCCCACTTATTTTTCAACTATATTTAAGAAAGAAACTGATATGAATTTTGTAAATTATCTTACCAATATAAGACTTGAAGAGGCTATAAAGTTACTAAATACAACGGATGATAAAACATATATAATTGCTAGCAAGATAGGATATCAGGAGGCAAACTATTTTAGTTATGTTTTTAAGAAAAAATTTGGAATATCACCTTCGAGATATAGAAAGAATTGAGATAATATATGATTAAATTAATAAAAGATAAATTATCACTTTATTATAAAAAGGCTAGCATTCAATATATAATTTCAATTTCATTTACCATAGTAGCTGTTATTGGAATGATAGTTGTAGGAGGAGCGCTTTATATAAGATTTTCTAACTCTACAGAAGAAATGATATCAAAAAATAACGAAACTATAATTGAACAGGTTAATTTAAATTTAGATAGTTACTTAAGAAATATGATGAAAATATCAGATACTATTTATTATAGAGCTATTAAAAAAGTAGATATGTCCATAAACAATATAGATAGAGAAATGGACTTAGTTTATGAAGCTAATAAAGATTATTTAATAAGTATTACATTATTTTCTGAATATGGAGAAATAATAGAATCTTATCCCTTAAATCAATTAAAAGCAAATATAGATCCAAGAGAAAATGATTGGTTTAAAAATGCAAGAAATAAGAAAGAAAATTTACATTTTTCAACTCCACATGTTCAAAACTTATTTTATGATCCTAATTATAAATATACATGGGTAGTATCTTTAAGTAGAGCTGTTGAAATAACTAAAAGTGGTAATACAAGTAGTGGAGTTTTATTAGTTGATATGAATTTTAGTGGGATAGAGCAAATATGTAAGAATGTTGAAGTAAGTAAAAATGGATATGTCTATTTAATAGATAGAGATGGAGAAATAATATATCATCCAAGACAGCAATTGATTTATTCTAATTTGATAAATGAAAATACTTATGAAGCAACTAAATACGAAGATGGAAATTATATAGAAAGTTTTGAAGGAAATAAAAGATTAGTTACGGTGAAGACTGTTGGATATACTGGATGGAAACTAGTTGCTATATCTCCAATGTCAGATATAACAGCAGATTATAATGAACTTAGAGTTTTTGCAATATTTATTATGTTATTTGCAATATTTATTTTAATATCTATAAATATGTTTGTATCTTCAAGAATAGCAAATCCCATTAGAGCTTTAGAAAAAAGTGTTAAGGAACTTGAAGATGGTGTAGGAAAATTAAATATACCTGAAAAAGGCTCTTATGAAATTCAGCATCTAGGAAAAGCAATTAAATCAATGGTAAAACAGATGAATCATCTTATGGATAATATTATGAAGGAACAAGAATCAAAAAGAAAAAGTGAATTAAATGCCCTTCAAGCTCAAATAAATCCTCATTTTTTATATAATACATTAGATTCTATAATATGGATGATAGAAAATGAAAATTATGATGGAGCTATTATAATGGTAACAGCATTAGCTAGATTTTTTAGAATTAGCTTAAGTAAGGGTAAAAATGTAATTACAGTAAAAGATGAATTAGAGCATGCTAGAAATTATTTAACTATACAAAATATAAGATATAAAAATAAATTTACCTATAATATAGAAGCTGAAGAAGATACATTAAATTTAACTAGTATAAAACTAATAATTCAACCACTTATTGAAAATGCTATTTATCATGGAATGGAGTATATGAGTGGTGATGGAGATATATTAGTCAAGTCCTATAAAAATGGAGAAAATTTATATATAGACATTATAGATAATGGATTAGGAATGACTCAAGAAGTTGCAGACAAGCTTTTGATATCTAATATTAGTAATCATCAAAAGAAAGGTTCTGGAATTGGATTAAGAAATGTTCACGAGAGAATTAAGTTGTATTTTGGTGATAAGTATGGATTAGAAGTTTATAGTGAGCCTGATGAAGGAACTACAATTAGAATTCATATGCCTTCTATAGAATTTGATAGTATTAAGGAGAATAAGTTATGAAAATAAGTAAAAAGTTAGTATTTATAATTTTATTTATATTACTTTTATCATACTCACTATTATTATTAAATGAAGGTAATAGTAAAAAGATTATTGTATATAATGTATCAGTAATAACAAGAGGGAAAAATAGTGATGCTTGGAGTAGAATGAAAGCCGGAATGGAACAAGCCACTTCAGAAATGAATGTAAATTTAAATTTTATATCTTTACTTGAAGAAAATAGTTCTTCTGAACAAAAAGATATATTAGAGAGAGAAATGAATTCTAAGACTGATGCTATAATTATTTCACCAGCAGACTATACTGAACTTTCTTCTCTAATTGAAAATATAAATAAAAAAATTCCAATAGTTTTGTTTGAATCTAAAATAGATACCAAACAAAATATTCCATATGTTTCTTGTGATAACTATGAGCTAGGTAAAATTTTAGCAGAAGAAGTAATTAAAAATGGAAATACTAGAAGTAATATCGGTATTATAAAAAGCAATTTATCTTATAGTAGTACAAAGGAAAGATATGATGGATTTATACAAGAAATAAGCCAAAGTAAAAATTCCTATGAATTAATTGAAATACCTTTAGAAGACTCAGATTTATACAATAAAATTAAATCATTAATGGAAGAAAATAAATTTGATGTAATAGTTTCTTTTGATACTAATACATTAGAATCTATAGGAAAAGCAAAGAAATATGTATTAAATAATATTAAAACAAAAGTTAATAATATTGAACTATATGGGACTGGGTGTACAAGCGCTGTTATTTCATTAATTGAAGAGAATATTATAAATTCAATTTCTATGCAAAATGAGTTTAATGTTGGATATTTAAGTGTTAAAAGCGCTGTTTTAAAAATAGAAGGAAAGAAAAAGAATAAAACAGTAAATATTACGTCAACTATAATTAATAGTAGAAATATGTATTTTAAGGAAAATCAAAAGTTACTGTTTCCTATAATAAGATAAATTTTATTTTACAGGAGGGTATTGTGAAAAAGGGGAGTAAAATTTTCAATGTGCTTGGATTAATGTTAATGTCTACTCTAATTGTGAGCTGTAATGAAAATATTTCTAATAATAAAAATGATGAGATAAAAATAGGGATTACTTTATATAGACAAGATGATACTTTTATTTCTAGTATTTCAAGTAATTTAGAAGAAATATCTAAAGAAAATGGGGATAATTTTAATAAGAATATAGTACTTGAATTTGTAGATGCTAAGGCTAGTACTATAAATCAAGGAAATCAAGTAGACAAATTTATAAAACAAGATTACGATGTTATTTGCGTTAATTTGGTTGATAGAACTGCAGCAGCAACAATTATAGATAAGGCAAAGTCAGCAAATATTCCAGTAATTTTTTTCAATAGAGAACCTGTAGAAGAAGATATGAATAGATGGGATAAGATATATTATGTGGGAGCTCAAGCAGAACAATCAGCAAGACTTCAAGCAGATATAGTGGCAGAAGAGTGGCTTTCTAATAAGAATTATTATGACAAAAATAAGGATGGAAAGATTCAATATGTTATGATAGAAGGGGAGCCAGGGCATCAAGACACATTAATAAGAACTGAATATTGTATTAAAGCTTTAAATGAAATGGGATTTCAGCTAGAAAAATTAGCAGACGATACTGCCAACTGGCAAAGTGATCAAGCTAATAGTAAGATGAATCAGTGGATAAAGGAATTTGGAGATGACATAGAAGTTGTTTTTAGTAATAATGATGTTATGGCTTTAGGAGCTATTTATGCAATTAATTCAAATAGTAATATAATAAGAAAACCAATAGTTGTTGGTGTAGATGGTATAAAAGAGGCCATAGAATCAATAAAAATTAGAGATATGACGGGAACAGTTATAAGTGATGCAAATGCACAGGCACAAGCTATTTGGGATATAGCCATTAATTTAGCTAATGGAATCTCACTTGAAGATGTAATAGGTAGTGAAAGAGAAAAATATAAAAAGATACCCCACACAAAAGTAACAATAGATAATATAAATGAATTATCAAATGAATAAATAAGTACTATTTAAAAGATATAATTTTTTATTGACAAGAAAATAAATGGTGCTATAATTAAATCATAGTATTCCGATATGATTAAAAACAATGAAGAGGGAAAGTAGTTAATGCAATTATTTCAGAGAGGACTAGGTTGCTGTAAATAGTCTATAATTAAGTTAATGAAGTGCACCTTTGAGTTTAATTCTTGAATTAAGTAGGGAATTATGGGTTCTCCCATTATAGAGATTAGGTATTATCAGTACTGAAAATGAGATGGATATTTTATATCTAATCAGAGTGGAACCGTGGAAGTTAATCTTCTGCCTCTGTAATACAGAGGCAGAAGTTTTTTTATTTTCAGAAGATATTTTATGATTAAATAATTATAGAATTTTACTCCATTCTAATGGACAAGCTAAATATTACTAAGGTTTAATTGAAAAATATTAGATTATATTTGTGCATCTTTATTCGGTAAAAATAAAAACAATATTCAAATAGAAAATATAAAATAGGAGGAAATAATATGAATATAAACATTAGTTTAAATTTAATTTTAGCAATAATACTATCAATAGTTGCATTTTATGTGATTTATTTAGTAAAGTCAAAAACAGGTAAATTTTCTTATTCTACATTAACAGGCTTAACAATAGGTTTAGTTTTAGGAGTAATATTCAAAGAGAACATTACTTTCTTAGAAGTAGTAGGTAAAGGATATATATCATTAATTAAAATGATTGTAGTACCATTAGTTATGGTTTCTATAATAACAAGTATAATAAGACTTAAAAACTTAGACACTTTAAAGTCAATAGGATTAAAAACAATAGGAATATTGCTTGGAACAACAGGAATAGCAACGATAATTGGCTTGATAATTGGTAGATTATTCAACTTAGGAAAGGGATTAAATTATGTTGGAGTAGAAGAATTTACAGCAAGAGAAATACCTGCATTTTCAAAGGTATTATTAGATTTCTTGCCATCTAATCCAGTAGCTTCAATAGTTAATAATCAAATTATACCTATAGTAATATTTTCTTTATTTATAGCAATAGCTTTAGTTATTGAAGATAATAAAAATCCAGAGAAGGTTAAAGCTTTTAAAGATGTAATATTATCTACTTATGAATTAGTATTAAGTATAACTAGAATAATTTTACAATTCATACCTTATGGAGTTTTTGCCTTAATTACTACTGCAGCTGCAAGCAATGGAATAGATACAATAAAATCTTTAATAGCAGTAATACTTGCAGTATATATAGCTTGTGCATTACAAATAGGTTTAGTTCATAGTTCTTTAATAGCATTTGTAGCTAGAAAAAATCCAATAAAATTCTTTAAGGATATAGCTCCAGCTCAAGTAGTTGCATTTACAAGCCAAAGTAGTTATGGAACTTTACCTGTAACTATTAAGAGTTTAATAGAAAATGCTAAAGTTTCTGAAAATGTAGCAAGCTTTGTAGCACCACTTGGATCTACTATAGGGATGAATGCTTGTGGAGGATTATATCCTGCAATAGTAGCTATATTTGTAGCAAATGTATTTAATTTGGATTTAACTATGTATCATTATTTCCTAATAGTTATCACAACTGTTATTTCATCTATAGGTATAGCAGGGGTACCAGGAGCAGCTACTATGTCTACAACAGTAGTATTATCAACAGTTGGACTACCTATAGAAGGTATGGCAATGGTAATGGCAGTAGATGCTATAATAGACATGATGAGAACAATGACTAATGTAACTGGATCAGCAGTAGCAGCAGTTGTTGTAGATGAAACAGAAAAAAGAAAAAAACAAAGAATAAAAGCAAAAGTTTAATAGTATAAAGAAATCTTTTGTTAATTATAAATATAGTTTAAAAAGAGCCTTATAAACTTTCCTTGATAAAAGGGACAGTAGTTTATAAGGCTCTTTTTATTCGTTAGGAAATTATATATATGGCAAGTTTTGGATAATTTCATCAGAGTAGTAAATTTTTAGTGTGAGAATTGGAGTTTTTATAATTTTCTTCCTTCAGTTTGCAAAGAGATACACATTGTATGACGGTGACTTGGAGCGCATGCGACGGAACAAGGAATATAATGTGTATCTCTTTTTTTATAATGTCAGTTTTAATGTGTTAAAATATCGTATAAAGGTCGCTTGGAGCCTAGATATTATACTTTAATACTTTTTATTTTAACATTAATAAATACTATTTTTAAGTAAGAATATTATTATTAAAGTAATTTGGATATTGAAATATATTATATTAGTTAAGATAAAAATTAGCAAAATATACTTAAAATTTTGGTTAAATGTATTGAAAAAATTGGTTAAATATATTGTTAAATTTAGCAAAATAGTGTATAATACTAATTATTAAATAATAATTAGTATTTAATAATAATTATTATTATTTATTTTATTAAATGGATGGGAGGATTTTTATGAATAAAAGATTAACGACTGCTGCAGGCGCTCCTGTAGGTGACAATCAAAATGTACTTACTGCAGGTAAAAGAGGACCTATGGTTATGCAAGATGTCTGGTTTCAAGAAAAACTTGCTCACTTTAATAGAGAGGTGATTCCTGAAAGACGTATGCATGCAAAAGGTAGTGGTGCATTTGGGACATTTACAGTTACACATGATGTAACTAAGTATACAAAAGCAAAGGTATTTTCAGAAATTGGAAAGAAGACTGAAGTATTTGCTCGTTTTTCTACAGTTGCAGGTGAGCGTGGTGCTGCTGATGCTGAGCGTGATATAAGAGGCTTTGCATTAAAATTTTATACTGAGGAAGGAAACTGGGATTTAGCTGGTAATAATACACCTGTATTCTTTTTAAGAGACCCACTTAAGTTTCCAGATTTAAATCATGCTGTAAAACGTGATCCGAGAACAAATATGCGTTCTGCACAAAATAATTGGGATTTTTGGACACTTTTACCTGAGGCGTTTCATCAAGTAACAATTGTAATGAGTGATAGAGGAATTCCTGCGACATACCGTCATATGCATGGCTTTGGTAGTCACACTTATAGTTTGATAAATGATAAAAATGAAAGAGTATGGGTTAAATTCCACTTAAAAACTCAACAAGGAATAAAGAATTTAACTGATGAAGAAGCGGAAGAATTAATTGGAAAGGATAGAGAAAGTCATCAAAGAGATTTATATGAAGCAATTGAACGTAAAGAATATCCAAAATGGAAAATGTATTTTCAAATTATGACTGAAGAACAAGCTAGAAATCATAAGGAAAATCCATTTGATTTAACAAAGGTTTGGAGTAAAAAGGAATATCCATTAATTCCAGTTGGAGAACTTGAACTTAATAGAAATCCAGAAAACTATTTTGCAGAAGTTGAACAAGCTGCTTTTAACCCTGCAAATATTGTTCCAGGAATAGGACTTTCACCTGATAAGATGTTACAAGGTAGATTATTTGCTTATGGTGATGCACAGCGTTATCGTTTAGGAGTAAATCATATGTCTATTCCAGTAAATGCGCCTAAGTGCCCAGTTTCATCATATCATAGAGATGGTGCTATGCGTGTTGATGGAAACTATGGATCAACTAAGGCATATGAACCAAATAGCTTAGGGTTATGGCAAGATGATAATTCCTTTAATGAACCAGCACTTATGATTAGTGGAGATATGGATCATTATAATCCTCATAATGATTTAGATGATGATTGCTTCTATCAAGCAGGTGATTTATATAGATTAATGACTGAGGATAAAAGAGCAATTCTTATTGAAAATACAAAAAGAAATATAGCTCCAGTTACTGAAAATATAAAATATCGTCATGCGGCACATTGCTATCTTGCAGATAAAGAATATGGTAAAAGAATGACAAAGGCATTAAATCTAAACTTAGATCGTGTAATAGAGCTTTCAAAAATGAATCATAAAGAGAGATTTAAAGCAACAATGTAGTGCTTTATAGAAAATAAAAAGATACTATTCGTCTATGATTGCGAAATAGTATCTTTTTTTATTGTATTTAGAATACCACAGGTTAGACTTGTGGTTCCGGAAAGCTTTTAGCTATGAGTAGAAAAAATAAAACCTCCAATGTAAAATAGTAGTAGGTTTGCCGACCACAACTATATACAGAGGAGGTATATCCAAAATGGATAATAACAGTTTAGCACATAGTAAATGGAATTGTAAATATCATATAGTATTTGCTCCGAAATATAGAAGACAAGTAATTTATGGTAAGATAAAGGCGGATATAGGAGCAATACTTAGAAAATTATGTGAACATAAAGGCGTAGAAATAATAGAAGCTAATGCATGTAAAGATCATATACATAT
This sequence comes from Clostridium gallinarum, assembly GCF_014836325.1. GTDB lineage: Bacteria > Bacillota > Clostridia > Clostridiales > Clostridiaceae > Clostridium > Clostridium gallinarum. The sequence goes on along the minus strand of NZ_JACSQZ010000060.1, from coordinate 9,258 downwards.
GCTTGTAAGTATACCACCTAAATTAAGCGTATCTCAATTTATGGGTTATCTAAAGGGAAAAAGTTCATTAATGATTTTTGATAGACATGCAAATTTAAAATATAGATATGGTAATAGATAATTTTGGTGTAATGGATATTACGTTGATACAGTTGGGCGTAATAAAAAAGTCATAGAAGAATATATAAGAAATCAAATACAAGAAGATTTAGCTTATGAGCAAATGAGTTTAAAAGAATATATAGACCCATTTACGGGTGGTCCTGATTAAGTTTAATTATAGAGTATCAATAAAAATTATGTAAAAACATTAGTTTTAGATAACCTATACTTTTTTATTATTTAACTAGAGATGTAAAAAGAATATTAACTGTTAATACTATAAATTATATTGGTAAATTTAAATTAAAAAAGAGATATATATTATATGAAATCAACTGGAAGTAAGTATAATATTTATCTCTTTTTTATTTACTTTATTTAGTTTTGATACTTTCTACTTCAATAAGTTAACTATTTCTTCAAGTTTCTTACCACCAAAGTAAACTTTTGAATCATTAACTATTATTGCAGGAACACTCATTATCTTATGTTTATCTTTTAATTCAGGGAAATGAGATAAATCTAGCATTTCTGTTTCTACATTAGGGTTTTCTATAGCAATTCTTTGTGCAGCCATAACTACATCAGGGCATACATGACAAGAAAGTGATACTCCAACTTTAATATTTAATTTCTTATCAATAGATTTAATATCATTTAAAACTGATTCACTTATTTGTTGACCAGGTCCAGCTACATTATACATAGCTATAAGGAATGAATTTAATTCATGTCCACCAGGAACTCCATGGAATTTAACTCCAGTATATTCGCCAGATTTATTTAATATAGCTACTATTGGGAATTTATCAGCATGGATTTTAGCTTCCATATCAGGATTTTCACCTTTTTTATAAATTTCAGCATTTACCTTATCACCTAAATCAGCAATGTCTAAAACTAAATCTCTCAATTCTAGAGAGTTTTTATTACTTTCATCTACAATAGAAACTAAAGAAATATTATTTTCAAATCTAGCTAAAACTCCTTGAATTTGACCTCTTAAAGCGTCATTTAATAGAGCACTCTTACCAGGCTTTGTATTAGGGGAAACTGGTACTTCCTTCTTAGCTTCTACTTTTTCTTCTTCTATATATTCATCAACTATTCCAAGTCTTTCTTTTTCGGATGCTACATATCTTTCAGCAGATGTTGCGGCAATAGCACCATCAGAAACAGCTGTAATAACTTGTCTTAACATTTTAGGTCTTAAATCACCAGCTGCATAAACGCCTTTTATATTAGTTTCCATATTTTCATCAGTTAATATATAACCCCATCTATCCATTTCAATTTTTCCTTTAAATACATCTGTTTGAGGTTGATATCCAACGAATACAAATATACCAAAAGTTCCATCTTCTTTTGGTGGATGGTATTCTGATGTTTCAGTAGTTACATTATTAATTAATTTTACAGATCTTAATACATCATCACCAATAGCCTCTACAACTTCAGTATTAAATCTAATTTCTATATTTTTATTAGCTTTAACTTTATCTCCAATTGATTTAGCACAAGTAAAGTCAGGTTCTCTTGCTATTATAATTACCTTCTTAGCAAATCTAGTAAGATAGATAGCTTCTTCAGCAGCAGCAAAACCAGCACCAATAACAAGAACTTCTAAGCCTTTAAAGAATTCACCATCACAAGTAGAGCAGTATGCAACACCTCTACCACCATATTCAATTTCTCCAGGGAAACCTAATTTTCTTGGAGAAGCACCAGTAGCAATAATAACAGATCTTCCTTCAATATCTCCTGAATTAGTTTTAATTACTTTAATTTCATTATCTAAATCAACATCAACTACATCAGCAGTTTTAAATTTAACACCAAAATTTTCAGCTTGAATTCTCATTTGATTAGTAAGGTCAGGACCAGTTGTTTTAACTATACCAGGGTAGTTTACAACTTCAGCAGTAGTATTTATTTGACCACCAGTATGTTCCTTTTCAATTATTAATGTTCTAAGTTTTGATCTTCCTGCATATAAACCAGCTGATAAACCAGCAGGACCACCACCAATTATAATTAAATCATAAATATTTTTACTCATATATACCTCCTAAAGATAATTTTTTATTTCATAGGAAATTATAAAAATGCTACTTTATAAATAAGTTTTATAATTTCTTTCATTTAGTTTATAAGGAGATAAACATTGTATTATAAGGATTTAGAGAACATGAGACTGAGAAAAGATACAATGTTTATTTCTTTTATGTATTATTAGATAATAATTATTATCCGTTGGTGTTTAAAAAAATAGCGAGTTTCCTCGCTAAATTTTTAAACAATTAATATTTTATGTTATCTATTATAGTTTTCCAACTAAGTCTAAGCTAGGTGTTAATGTTTCAGCACCTGGAGTCCAGTTAGCTGGGCAAACTTCATCACCGTGTTCTCTTACGAATTGAGCAGCTTGAACTTTTCTTAATAATTCTTCAGCGTTTCTACCAATTCCGTTTTGGTGTACTTCGTAAGCTTGAATTATACCATCTGGATCAACTATAAATGTTCCTCTTAATGCAAGACCTTCTTCTTCGATAAGAACTTCAAACATTCTTGCAAGTTTACCAGTTGGATCTGCTAACATTGGGTATTTAATTTTTCCAATTGTTTCAGTTGTATCGGCCCATGCCTTATGAACAAAGTGAGTATCTTCTGATACTGAATAAATTTCAGCTCCAACTTCCTTGAATTTATCATAATGATCTGCTAAATCTCCTAATTCTGTTGGGCAAACAAATGTAAAGTCTGCTGGATAGAAGAAGAATATTGACCATTTACCTTCTAAATCTTCTCTTTTTACTTCTACGAAGTTTCCATTGTGATATGCTTGAACTTTAAAATCTTCTATTTTCTTTCCTATTAATGACATTTTCTTTCCTCCTAAAATCTTTTTAATATTCTTTATGTATTAATAATAATTATTATTTAATAATTTGTCAACATGTTTTAAAGAAAATACTGAAAATTTTTATAAATTATTGTAAATGAAGTTAGAATTAAATGTTGAAAATAAATATATAATATTAAATAAAATTGTAATATTGGTTGTATATAATGTATATTTAGTATAGAATATATTTAAAGTTAGATTTTCTAGGGAGGTTTATATTCTTGAATAAGGGTGGAATTAGACTATATTATAAAAATCAAGAGGAACTTAGTTATGCTTTAAGAAACTACATAGATGATTATTTTGAAGGAAATATAGAAGATGAAACTTTAGATGAAAAAATCTATATGGTTATACAAGCTAATAAGAATAAATTCTATAAAGATAATGAAATTGCAAAGAAACCAAAACAAATATTAGGTAAAACAAGATTAAATGTTTTGGAGCAAATTTTAGAAAAGAATGAAAATAAATAAAATAACAATTAATTTTCAAAATATTCAGAAATTAAGAATGGGTTTTAATATATTAATTAAATAGAGTTTATTATAAAGGAAGAGAAAAGTCTCTTCCTTTATTTATGCATAGGAAAGTATAAAAAGTTATGCCTTATTATTAACTATTTATACTTTCATTCCTTCAGTTTGTAAGTGTTAAAATATCATAGCAAGGTGACTTGGAGCTTGCGACGGAACCTGGATATGATACTTTAACACTTTTTTATTTTTTGAGATTATAAAAATATTATTCACATAGTAATATTTTATACTTTTTTTATTTAGTTTATTTTAATGAAAGTATGGAGAAGCCAAAGAATTCTGGAATTAAATTATTTTCTTTATCATTAATTAAAGTAAAATAATATGAATATTCATTACTTGGATAACTTAAATAAGTTTTAAAATATTCTTTTGATAAATTAAATTCATCTAATTTACGATAACATTGACTTAGAAGAAAATAAATTTCTCTAGTAAGATTATATTTTATTGAAAAGTTTTCTCCTATTAAAATTGCTTTAGTATATTTTTTTTGATAATAATAAGACTTTACTATTAAAAGTGTTAGATAACTATTTATTAAAGTATTATTATTCAAATTAAGTGCTTTTAAATAATTAGTTGCAGCTAAGTTGTATTTTTTTAATAAGTAATATTCATTTCCAACATTATAGTAATATAAGTAATCCTTATCTTTATCAGAAAATGAAAAATAAATATCTAAATTTCTATTACAACGCTCTGTAAGAGTTTTATTAGTGTAATCAAATCCATAATTATAAATTATATAGTTAGTAGTTTTAATTCTATTTTCATAGTTTTTGTATTTTGAATTTAAAAGTTTTTCGTTTATATTTCCAGAAAAATAAAAGTTACAATTATTTTTTATTATACGAAGAGTAGACTTAGCAACATAAGGTTTATTATTAATTACATTAATAAGCTTTAACTTTATACCTATAAAATCTAAGCTACTTAATGATTTCTTTATTTCATAAATTTGAGAATTATCTAAGCATTCATCAGAATCTATATATAAAATCCAATCCTTTGATGCCATTTCTAAAGATTTATTTCTAGCAGAGCTAAAATTATTTTGCCAAGGAAATTTTACTATTTTAGCATTATATTTTTCAGCAATAGGTATGGTATTATCTTTAGATCCAGTGTCTACCAATATTATTTCATCAGCAATATCTTTTATACTTTCTAAGCATTTTATTAAGTTTTTTTCTTCATTTTTAGAAATTATACAAACGCTTAAGGTATTCAAATTAAAATTTCCTCTCATAAATTTTTTTACATTATAGAATATGATAGTAATTAAATTTATGATAATAATAGAAAAATAGATATTACTAGTAATTTCTACTTTAAATTACTTTATAAAGGGGATTTTATTAAAAATAAGCATAATATGATAAGTAGTAATTAAAATTTTCTGTGGAAAATACTTGTTTTATTATCATCTTCAAAATCCTTTAATGATGTTATACCAATTATATTTAGAACATTATCTAAAGTAGAACTATGGGTTGCAATTTTTATTGGAGAACTTAAGGCTAAATTATCCACAGATAATTTTCCTTTCTCTTTTGAAATAAGAGCTTTGGGGCCACCAACGCAACCACCAATACATCCCATTCCTTCAATAAAATTAGCTTTAACTTCTTTACTTAGAGCCTTATTTAAAATTTCTTTACAACCTTTAACTCCTTCAGCCTTAACAGATTTAAATAGTTTAGCCTTTTCAGGATATAACTCTTCAATAGCTTCATAAACAGCAGTAGAAACGCCACCAGTACGAGCATATAATCGGCCACCTCGAGAAGCATACTCTTTAGTTGGAATACCTTCTAGTGTGCTTGGATTTATGTCTAAAGCTTTAAAGATATTATCTAATTCTTCAAAGGTCAGTACAAAATCTATATCTCCAGCTAAATCTTTTTCTTTAGCTTCAGCTTTTTTTGCAATACAAGGACCAATAAAAACTACTTTAGCCTCAGGATTTAATTCTTTTATAATTCTACCTGCACCAATCATAGGAGATACAGAAGGGGATAAATCAGGAACTAATTCGTTATATACTTTTTTTAACATACCAACCCACATTGGACAGCAACATGAAGTTATCATTAAATCATCAGGGCCATTTACATGTCTATTAAATTCAACAGCTTCTTTTATAGTTATCATATCAGCAGCAAAGGCTACTTCGATCATATCTTTAAATCCAACCTTAATTAAAGCAGCTCGTAATTGATCTAGAGAAACATTTTCACCAAATTGACCAATAATTGCTGGAGCTACAGCTGCAATAACAACTTCATTATTTTTTATTAAATCAGCAATAGGAAGAAAATCGATTTTATCTAAAATCTTTCCTTCTTTACAAGAATCAATACATAAACCACATCCAACACAAGAGTCATAATTTATATAAGTAGTTTTATTGTCTTTATCATACAATATTGCATTAAAAGGGCAACTTAACTGACATTTATGTTTTCCATTTTCATCTTCTTTACAATTAATACTGCAACTTTCAAGCTTTTCAATTAATTTTTTGTTTACAGAATAATTAGTAATAGCCTTTTTTATGTTGTATACGTAGTTATTATCAAATTCTATAGATACTCCACAAAGTGATGTTATAATCTTAAAAGTTTCCTGAGGTGAAATTTCATGGCATACCATAATTCTTGATAAAGTTTTATCAAAATTTCCATCATAATAAGATTTAACTAAAGAGTCAAAGAGATCATTATATTTACTATGCACTTTTACACCACCTAAAAATTATTTGTATATATTATTAATATCCTATATTAGTAAATAATATTATAAATTTTTGTTAGAATTAAAAATAAAGAATATAGCAAAATAAGAGGCTAAATAAATAAGCCTCTTATTGTAGAATGTAAAAGATACATTTTTTGTGTAATATCATTATTCCTAGTAATTTAGAATAATTAAGCTAATCCAGATAGATGTTCAATTAATATTTTAAGTCCTATAAATATTAAAATAATACCTCCAAATAATTCAGCGTAATTTTGAAAGATACTTCCTATTTTTTTACCAAGAAAAACAGCAAAGAAACATAATACAAATGTTGTTAATCCAATGATTATGATTGATGGAATTATACTTGTATTTAAAAATGCAAAGCTAACTCCAACAGCTAAAGCATCAATACTAGTTGCAATAGCTAGAACTGTTAATTTCTTATAACAAAAATCATCTCTTTCACATTCAGTAGGAACATCATCATCTCCACCATGTCTAAGTTCCTTAATTGATTCAATTAACATTTTTCCACCTATAAAACCTAGTAAAATAAAAGCTATCCAATGGTCTATAGATTTTATATAGCCTTCAAAATAAGTTCCAATCCACCAACCAAGCAGTGGCATAAGTGCTTGGAACCCACCAAATAAAAAGGCAACTCTAAAAGAATATTTTGCTTCATTATCCTTTAGACAAAAACCTTTAGCTAGAGAAACAGCAAAGGCATCCATAGATAAACCTAAGCCAGTCATAAAAATTGAAATTAAACCCATAATATGTACTCCTTTTTATAGAATTTATTTATAAAATTATAAAAATGTAATTTTAAAAATAGCTTTTTATAATTTTTGTACTTATTTTTTAGTGTTAAAATATTATAGAAAGATTAATTGTAATTTTAGATGAAATCTCTATATGATATTTTAACGATTTTTATTAGAATTTATAAGTTTTATATATCTTGAACAAATAAAAGGAGACTTATACGTAGCAAAGCTACGCATAAGTCTCGTTATTTAATATTAAGCCAGAACTGTGTTCAATATGTTGACTTAATAACTCTTACTAAATTAGAGCTAACTACTCCCTTATACAAAGTATTCTAATATATAATAGCAAATAATAAAAATACTATCAATAAATAATTTTTTAATTATCAAATCTATCAACATTAAATAATTCGAAATCAGGCTCAATTTTAATTCTATTAATTAATCATTTTATTTCCTCCAAAAAATTATTATAAATATTATTAATCTTTTGAACTAAATTTATACTAAATGATATAATAAAGTAAATTACTGGTTTAAAAGGGATGTATAATATAAAAGGGAGATTTATAGGTGGTAGAATGATTGTATTAAAAGAAATTATGTCCTTGTTTTTAATAATTTTAATAGGGGTATATAGTAAAAAAAGAAAAATAATTAATGAGGAAATAAATTTTGGATTAAGAAAAATATTATTAGAAATAACACTTCCATTACTAATTATTAATTCATTTAACTTTAGCTTTCAAGATGAAATGAAAAGTAATGTATTAATATCACTTATTTATAGTGTAGCTTTTTTTGTTGTTGGAATTATTGTGTCCTATATTTGTTTAATTCCAATAAAGAGTGATAAAAAGAAAATATTACATTTTGCTAATATATTTCCTAACTGTGGATTTGTAGGCTTTCCAATTATAAATAGTTTGTTTGGAGCAGAGGGAATGATTTATGGATCAATATTTAACACAGTATTTAATATTTTTCTTTGGACATATGGAGTTATTATTTTTTCAAATAAAGTAAGCAAGAGTAATATTAAGAAGATATTTTTAAATCCTTCAATAATAGCGGTTTATATAGGGATTTTCATGATGATTTTTAACATTAAGCTTCCATCATTTATATTAGAATCAACTAAATTAGTAGGAAATATGACAACGCCTATTTCTATGATGATTGTAGGAGTTATGCTGGCAGATGTTAAAGTAAAAGATATATTTAAGCAAGGAACTATATATTATGGTTCAATAATTAAGTTAATAGTAATTCCAATTAGTTTATATTTTATAAAATTATTATTGAAAGATAATTCAACAATAATTAATACTATAATATTAATTCAAGCAATGCCAGCAGCAACAATGACAACAATTTTTTCTATAGATTTTAATAAGGAAAAGGAATATTCTGCTATAGTAGTATTTATATCTACTTTACTATCAATAATAACTATACCAATAATGGTCAGATTTATTATTAATTAGGATTAATTTTTAAATAATATCTTTTATTTATTATGAAAATATTATATAATTGTAATAAGCTATTATAAAAAAGTTATTTATGTAAATAATAATAGTGATAATTTAGAAATTGAGGTGTAAGACATGGATTTAATTTGCTTATGTAAAGGCGTAGAAAAAGACGTAATAGTTAAGGCTGTAAAAGAAGGCGCAGATACATTTGAAAAAGTTCAAGAAGCTACTGGAGCAGGTACTGGCTTCTGCAACGCAGGTAGATGTAGAAAGAAAATAGAAGCTTTAATAGAAGAAAATAAATAAGCATATAAGAGTTGGAAACAACTCTTTTTTTTGTGCTTTTGAACTAAAAAAAGGCTTTATTTCTTAAGATTTAATTAAATACATCAAAATTGGTATAAAATGTAACCAAAATGACAATAATTCATTCTATAATATATGTATAGGAAATTTTAGAAAGGAGGTAGGAATTATGCTAAGAGTAGATAGAAATAAACATTGTAGTCTTAATAAATCTGTAAGAGAATTATTTTATATGAAACAAAATATAAATAATTCACGAAGTTATAGTGAAGAAGAAAAAATACATCTTACTAGAAAAATTGAAAGAGATATCTATAATATTTGGGAAAAAGCAAAGTATGATTTAGAAGTAAGAAAAGTATAAGTTATTTTTATATTAATTCTTAAATAATTATAGAGGAGTATAT
>NZ_JACSQZ010000005.1:24006-95744 GCF_014836325.1 Clostridium gallinarum | reverse complement strand
ATTATATACTGATTTATTAATATAAATTGAATCCCTAACTGCTTTATACTTCTTATTATCTATATTATCCTTTATTTCCTTTAATAATAATCTTTCTAGTATCTTTTTTTCATTACTTTCTAATTTAATTGGCCTTTTTTCTACATTAATATATTGTTCCCTTCCCCATTTTTCTATTTCTTTAAAAGAAGCAATATATTGTTCATAAAATACTATAGTAGAATTATTATTTAAAGTAATTAATTCTTTAACTACATCATAATTTTCATTATGTCTTTTCTCAAAATCTCTAACCTTCATCTTGTATATATACATTTCTATACTTTTACTATTAATACCATTTTTAAATTCAGTTATTACATTAAAGTCTTTCACAGATATCCCCCTCTATACAATAATTATTTTTTCATTTTATACGCCTGTTTCATTAAACTAAATATATATTCTATATCTTCATCATTTGTTAACGAAGTTTCATAGTCACCATTACCCCAATGTCCAATTTTTGATACATCTCTAAAAACATTCTTAGGATCATCTAAATTTCCCCATTTACAGTTTAGCCAAACCTTTACTCTTCTTTTTCCCGGTAAAATATCAACTATATTTCTATTGTTTAAAGTAAATCCAATATATGCTTTAGTACATCTAATTCTTATATTGCTATCTAAACTTAGTATATATTCTTTTAGTTTATTATATAAATCTATAAACTCCTCTGTTGATTGATTAAAATGATCCTCTTCTGTCACAACTTTAACTTCTTTATTTACTGATTTAACAATTTCACTTGTTGTGGCTATTGTCTTTATAGATTCTGTATTTTCAGATGCTTTTATCGGATTAAAACTAACTGTATTATTACTAAACTTCTTAACTTCCCATAATTCAAAAGGTAAATCTTTAAAGTTTATAGACTCCTTTTGATAATTATTGAACTCTGGAGAAACAAATATAACTCTAGATTGAGACCAATCAATATCTTCTCTTTTTAAAGGTTTATTAGTATTTTCATTATATTCTAAAATAAAATCTGCTTTATTGTTAACTAACAAAGATAAATAAGCATATCCCTGATCTATAACACTAAAGTTTCTTGTGTTTTTATACTCAATTATTACAAATGATTTTGTACTCTTATCAAAAGCTAATGTGTCTATTCTAAAATTATTCAAAGAAAACTCTCTTCTAACAAATTCTAATCCAAATAAACTTTCTAAATTAGCTTCGCAAAGCTTATGTAACTCCACTTCTTTTAAAAATGGTACTTCCTTAAGTTCTTCTAATTTATTATCATGTAAACTAAATAAAAACATATACCCCTCCACACTTTAAATTAAATTAAGGTTATAACTTAAACTCATGTTTAAATTATAACCTTAATTTTTACAAATCATCAATTAGCACTGATAATTTTATTTACATAAAATCTTTATATTTACCTTCATCAATTATATCATTTAGTAAATGCTTTATTTCTTGTTCCTTATTCTTATCCATAATCAAAATAACATCTCCAGCATCTACAACTATTAGGTCCTTTAATCCAAAGCCTATAACTAGATTTTTCTCTCCAAAAACTGCACAGTTTTCACTATCTTGAAGGTACACATTATCACTTACTTTATTATTTTTTTCTTCTTCTAAATATCTACTTAAAGCTGAAAAACTTCCTATGTCATCCCAAATAAAATCACTCTTTATAACATAGGCCTTTCTTGTTTTTTGCATAACACCAAAGTCTATAGATATTCCATCAATTAAGGAATATTGCTCCTTAATAACTTCTTCTTCGTCTTCTTCTCCTATATGCTTATAAATTTCCATTAAGGATTTATATAGCTTAGGTAGATATTTTTCTATTTCTCTTAGTATTACATCTGCTCTGAATATAAACATTCCAGAATTCCATAAATAGCTTCCCTTTAAAAGAAAGTCTTTTGCTACTTCTAAGTTAGGCTTTTCTGTAAATCTTGCTACTTTATAAGTAGGAATATCAGATTGGAGCCTTTGTCCCATTTCAATATAACCATATCCTGTTTCTGATCTTGCAGGGGTTATTCCTAAAGTTACTATCCCCCTTCTCCTATTAGCAATTTCTACAGCTTGCGATAATGTTTCAATATACAATTTTTCATTTTCTATATGGTGGTCTGAAGGTAAAACTACCATAATAGCATCATTATCTTTTTTCAATAACTTTACTGCTGATAAACCAATACATGTAGCAGTTTCTTTATTCATTGGCTCTGTGAAAATATTATTTGAATTAATATTTTCTAGTTCTACTTTTACTTTATCCTTATATTCCTTGTTTGTTACTATATAAATATTTTCTTTATCAATTAATGGAGACACTCTATCTACTGTATTTTGAAGAAAGCTTTTGTTGTTAATTACTTTTAAAAATTGTTTTGGTCTTGCTGACCTTGATAAAGGATAAAGTCTAGTACCTTTTCCTCCCGCTAGTATTAGCCCGTATATCAATAATTTTCAACTCCATGTACATACTATGATATATATTATGCGCCTTGTTATTTTTTGTGAAATCTTAAAAAAGAGAAATATTATATATTGACTTTTTTTTCAATTAATCATAAAATAACAATATAAATTAAATATCCATTAAGAGGGAGTAGTAAAAAATATAACGTCAACATACGCGGCCTTTAGGTCTGGTGTTATATACCATTTTGGTTACGAGACTTTTAATACAGTTTTTATAAATATGAAAATTGTATTAAGAGTCTCTTTTTTTATTCTTTAGGAAATTATAAAAATATTACACTATGAATAAAATTTTTATAATTTCCTTCCTTCAGTTTTGAAGTGTTAAAATATCCTAGCAAGGTGACTTGGAGCCTATGCGAGGAACCTGGATATGATACTTTAACACTCTCTAAAGACTCTTTTGTTTTAATTCTATATTAAGTTTGGAGGAATCATTAATGAAAAACTATTTTTCTAAACCTTATGAGGAAGTATTAAAAGAATTTAATACCTCTAAATCTGGTTTGTCGGACAAGCAAGTAAGTGAAAACCTTGAAAAATTCGGTCCAAATCAATTAAGTGAAAAGAAGAAAGATACTGTTCTTCAAGTATTCTTAAGTCAATTTAAGGACTTATTAGTATTAATCTTAATTGCAGCTGCAATTATATCAGCAATAACAGGAAACTTAGAAAGTACTTTAGTTATTTTTGCTGTAATTATTCTTAATGCTATTTTAGGAACAGTACAACACTTTAAAGCTGAACAATCCCTAGATAGCTTAAAAGCTTTATCAGCTCCTAGTGCTAAAGTTTATAGAAATGGAAAAAAGGTTGAAATCCCATCTAAAGAAATAGTTCCTGGAGATATATTAATATTAGAAGCTGGAGATATGATTTCTGCTGATGGTAGAATAATTGAAAATTTCTCACTTCAAGTTAATGAAAGTTCTTTAACTGGTGAATCGGAAAGTGTTAATAAATTTGCACACACTATTGAAAAAGAGGAAATAGCTTTAGGCGATCAAAAAAATATGGTATTCTCAGGATCTCTTGTTACTTATGGTAGAGCATTAGTAATAGTTACTGGAACTGGTATGAATACTGAGATTGGTAAGATTGCTCATTTAATGGAAGAAACTCAAGAAAAGCAAACTCCTCTTCAAGTTAGCTTGGATGATTTTAGTAAAAAACTTGCATTTGGTATTTTAGTTGTTTGTGTATTAGTTTTTGCTCTTAGTCTTTATAGAGGAACTACTCTATTAGATTCTCTTATGTTTGCTGTTGCATTAGCTGTTGCTGCTATTCCAGAAGCATTAAGTTCAATAGTAACAATTGTACTAGCTCTTGGTACGCAAAAAATGGCTAAAGAAAATGCTATAGTAAAGAAACTTAGAGCTGTTGAAGGTTTAGGTTCAGTTTCAGTTATTTGTTCAGATAAAACTGGAACATTAACTCAAAATAAAATGACTGTAAAAAAAGTATTTTTAGATGGAAAGTTAGTTGATGGTGAAGCTTTAGATGTTAAAGATGAACTTTCAAATTATTTAATTTCTAGTTCAATATTATGTAATGATTCAACATCTAAAGATGGTGTTGAAATAGGTGATCCAACTGAAGTTGCATTAGTTAACTTAGGTCATAAATTATCATTAGATGAACATGAGATAAGAAAAACTTATGCTAGATTAGAAGAAATTCCTTTTGATTCTGATAGAAAGCTTATGAGCACTCTTCATCATTTTGATGATAAATACTTATTATTTACTAAAGGTGCCTTTGATGTTCTTTTAGATAGAATTGTAAAAATTAAAACTTCTTCAGGGGTTAGGGATATAACTTATGAAGATAAACAAAATATAATAAATGCTAATAAACAATTATCACAAAGTGGTTTAAGAGTTTTAGCTTTTGCTTATAAGGAAGTTCCTTCTGTAAGCACTTTAACTCTTGAAGATGAAAATAACTATACATTTATCGGTCTTATTTCTATGATAGATCCACCAAGAGAAGAATCTGCTGCAGCTGTTAGAGATTGTATAAGTGCTGGTATTAAACCTGTTATGATTACTGGAGACCATAAAATCACAGCTTCTGCAATTGCAAAACAAATTGGTATCTTACAAGATGGAGATAGAGCTATCGAAGGTATTGAACTTGATAAAATGACAGATGAAGAATTAAAAGAAAACATAGAGCATATTTCAGTTTATGCTAGAGTTTCTCCAGAACATAAAATAAGAATAGTTAGAGCTTTCCAAGAAAATAATGAAATTGTAGCTATGACTGGTGATGGTGTTAATGATGCTCCTGCATTAAAACAAGCTGATATTGGTATTGCAATGGGTATTACAGGAACTGAAGTATCAAAGGATGCTGCATCTGTAATATTAACAGATGATAACTTTGCAACTATAGTTAAGTCTGTTGCTAACGGAAGAAATATTTACAGAAATATTAAAAATTCTATTAAGTTCTTATTATCAGGTAATGCTTCTGGTATTTTAGCTGTATTATATACTTCATTAATGGCTCTACCAATGCCATTCCACGCAGTACACTTATTATTTATAAATCTTTTAACAGATAGTTTACCAGCTATAGCAATAGGTATGGAAGAATCTAAAAAAGATTTATTAAAAGAAAAACCTAGATCAAGAAATGCTTCTATCTTATCTAAGGATTTTGTATATGAAATATCTCTTGAAGGTTTAGTTATTGCTATATTTACTTTAGCTGCTTTCTATATAGGTTTAAAAACTGATAGCAATGTAGCTTCAACAATGGCATTTGCAACACTTTGTTTATCAAGATTATTCCATGGATTTAACTGTAGAGATGATAAATCACTATTCTCTATTGGATTATTCTCTAACAAATATAGCTGGATGGCTTTTGGTATAGGATTAGTGTTATTAAACTCAGTTTTATTAATACCAGTTCTACAAAACTTATTTGAAGTTGCTCCATTAACAACTTCACAAGTAGGTTATATTTACTTATTTGCATTTATCCCTACTTTAATAATACAAGCTGTTAAAGCTATAAGAGATATGTACAATAGAAATAGACCTTCTAAAGAAAATACTAAAGAAGAAAAAGAAAAAATCAGTCAAGTAGCTTAAAGAAAAGGCACTCAGTGCCTTTTTTTAATGTAAAATTAATAATTAAAAATGTAAAATTGAGGATGTAATTTGTTCCAAATTACTAAAATTAAATTTAATAAGACGCACTTATTATTAATATTTATCTACTATAAGTGTTTCTTATTTTTTATTTATCCTTATATAAATATTATTATCCTTTCAATAAATCCGTATTTATTTTATAATCAATTTCGAATTCTGGCATACCTGTAACGTATGGAGCTATTTCGTAATATGGAAAATGTATTATTATCTTATCATTTTTTATATAAAAATCTTGATCATCTTTAATTCCATTAAATCCTTCTTTTCCTTGAAAATAATTTTCTGGCTGTTTATTAATTTCTTTATAAATTTGATTATTTATAAAGGTTTTATAATCATATCCTTCTTCAAATAAATCCTTCAATAATACTTTATCTCCAGAGTACGTATTTATGTTATACATATTTCTAGTTGTTATTCCATGTGCTCCACCACTAAACTGATAGTAATCTGTATAAAAGCTTAATATGTCTTTATTATTTGTTACTAAATACCTTGCTTGTAATTCATAGGGTATAGTTGGCATTAATTTTTCACTTGTGTCCTTTGTATCTTTTATCCACAAATTAGTCCATTCTAGAATTTCATTATTTATTTCTTCTTCCTTTTTCCTACTTACTAAGCCTACTATTTGAGGTATTTCTACATCAATATTTATGAAGCTTGTTTTTTCTTTTATAATCTTATCCACAATATTTACACTTTCGACATTAATTTTGTTAATATTTATTAACATAGACTGTGGATAATTAGTTATTATATTTATCGACAAAAAAGCTATTAAAATGATTTTTTTTATTTTTTTCATATGCTATCCTCCTACTTATATATAATATTTTTGAAAATTTATACTTTTATAAATCTTTACATTATTATATTATCTACAATCTGTTTATAATTATTAACATTGCTTTCAACATTGTTTACACAACTTATCCACATGCTACTGTGGATTATGTGCGTAAAATTTATTTTTATTCATTTATTTTTATATTTATGTTTTAGCTTCGTCCATAAACCCTTATATAATATAGCTTCAAAGCCTGTGGATAACTTTTCTTAACAAATAAAAAAAGTGTTAAAATATCATATACAGTTCCGACTTACAGCTCTAAGTCACCTTACTATGATACTTTAACACTTCCAAACTTAAGGAAGTAAACTTAAACTTCATCAACTTCTTTAGTTTTTCCTGAGGTTTGAATTAGTGAATTTAATTGCTTCAACTCATTGTCCGTTAGATTTCTCCAACTTCCCATTTTCAAATTACCTAACTTTATATTCATTATTCTTATTCTATTTAATTTTGTCACATTATATCCCAAAGCTTCACACATTCTTCTTATTTGTCTATTCATGCCTTGCGTTAATATAATCCTAAATGTTCTTTCATTTATTTTATTAACTACACACTTCTTAGTTATAGTTCCTAAAATTCTAACTCCACTTGCCATATCATTAATAAACTTATTATTTATAGGTTTATCAACAGTAACTATATATTCTTTTTCGTGATTATTTCCAGCTCTAAGTATTTTATTAACTATATCTCCATCGTTAGTTAATAATATTAAACCTTGAGAATCCTTATCTAATCTTCCAATTGGAAATATTCTTTTCTCATGATTTACAAAATCAACTATATTTCCTCTAACTTTTTTTTCAGTTGTACAAGTTATTCCTACTGGTTTGTTTAATGCAATATAAACTAATTCTTCTACCTTTTTTATAGGCTTACCATCAACTTTTACATTTGCATTTTCTTTAACCTTGGTTCCCATAACTGCCTTTACTCCATCTACAGTTACTCTACCACTTTCTATAAGCTTATCCGCTTCTCTTCTTGAACAAAACCCTGTTTCACTTATAAATTTGTTTAACCTTATCTCTGTTCCTCTGTCTTTATGTACTATTACGTATTTATTATTTTGATTCATGTTACCACCTTTTAGTTTTAAGGATTTATTTTATGCTCATCTCCTGAATTGTTTAGTTTTACTTTCAATTCTTTTTCTTCAATAAACTTCTCTGTTAAATTTAATTCCTTATCTTTTAGAGCTTTCCCCGTTATAGTTATAAGCACACCTGTATCAGGTATCATTTCATTATCAATAGCATAATTTAAAATTTCTCTCATTGATGTATCGATATCAGAATTAACTACATTAAGTTTATCTAACATTATATTACCTTTTTCAGTTTGTGTATAGGCATCTATTATTTTACTAAACTTATTTACTTCTAAAGTTATTGATGAGGTTGTTTCTATAACTACAGTTTTATCTATTAATTTATATTGAAGTAAACCTATAGAAAAAATAACTACTAAAATGCTTAAAAATATAGATATTTGTAGTTTATATTTTCTTAGTTTAAAGCCTTCCTTACCAATAAAGTCTTCTCCTATTTTATTATTTTTCCCAGCTTTAACTTTTATAAACTCTCCCTTTGAGGTTAATATTATGGCAGAGCTTAATCCTTTAGAAAGTATAATTCCCCTATATTCTTCTTCCTTATTATTTTGCATCATTTCTTCAGCACCTAAAATATTTATAGATTCTTCTATTTGTATATATTCTTGTAAATACTTATAATTAGGATTTGATAAAATAACTACGTATGCTATTATATATTCTTTCCACTGTATATAAAATTCTTTATCTATAGGAGTTCTTTTTAACAATCTATTTATAGGAAACTTTTTTGTAGTATTAATATAATCAAATAATTCAACTTCTTCTATTATAAAATAAGCTATATTTAATATTTTATTTCTAGTCATATAAGAAACTTCATCATATGCTAAATCTTTAATTAATATTTTATATTCTAAAAGATCATCATTTAATCTTTCTATTTCTTCTTTACGATTTTCAATTACATCATCCAACTCTAGATTAGATGGTTTTTTCATAGAAAACTTATATTTATCATATTCAAAGCCACTCATCTATTACTCTCCTCCAGTTTTCAAATCCTTAGTTTCAATTAATTTTCCTTTTACTATAACTCTCTCCTTAGCCCCTACAGTACAGGTTATTAATGTCATAGTTGCATCCTTTGTATCATCTAATACATCAACTCTATCAGGTGATACTATATAACTCTCAGTTACCTCATATATATATTCTTTTTTATTAGCTTTAACGCTTACCTTATCTCCAACTTCAACCTTATATAAATTAACAAAAGCCTCTGAGTAATCCGAAACTCTATGTCCTGCTACTGCAAAGTTACCTATTTCTCCCGGCTTTGCTGAATTCTCAAAATGTCCTAAATAATATTGCAATACATCATCACTTATTCCTTCAACTAATCCTTGAGATAAATTTATACTTGGGATTTCTATTAAAGCAATAGGTTTATATCCATTAATTAATTTTTCTTCCTCTTCTTCAGTTAATTCACTTTTCTCTTCATTAATAACTTCTTCTAGTATATTTTGAAGTTCCTTTTGTCTATTTGATGTTTCTACTTTTTTATAAATAATCGATACTATTATAGCCACTCCCACAATAATTAAAATTAATCCTATTATTCTTCTAATCTTTTCTACCAATCTTCTCATCTCCCAATAAACTTTTATAATCATTCATCATATATTATAACATAAACATTTATAATCATTAATGATTTAGGAGTAACTTATGAATAGAAAAATTATTTATGTTGATTTTATTTTTAAGCGAAAGAGAATAAAATCTAAACCTTTACTTTTTATATACAAAATTAAAATAAATATTAAAGATTTTCTTAATAAATTATTTAATAAAAAAACTCATCATCCTACTAATTCAAATATTTATTATTTAAAAAAAGTATTATAATTATAAAATTCATTATAATTCCTTGAAATAATTATTATGTATAGTAAAATATATCCTATAATTAGTCTTGGAGGAATGAAAATGAGAATAGGTTTAGGATATGATGTACATCGTCTAGTAGAAGAAAGAGATTTAATCATAGGTGGAGTTAACATTCCCTATGAAAAAGGTCTCCTTGGACATTCAGATGCAGATGTTTTAGTTCATGCAATTATTGATTCTCTACTTGGAGCTTCAGCTCTTGGAGATATAGGCACACTTTTTCCAGATACTGATCCAAAGTTCAAAGGTATCTCCAGCATAAAGCTTCTTGAAGAAGTAGGAAAATTATTAATTGAACATAACTATTCAATTAATAATATAGATTCTACAATAATTGCTCAAAAACCAAAAATGTCTCCATTTATAAAAGAAATGCGTGAAAATATTGCAAAAGCTTTAAAAATTGATATAACAAAAGTTAACGTAAAAGCAACTACAGAAGAAGGCCTAGGCTTTACAGGAACAGGAGAAGGTATTTCTTCACAAAGCATATGCCTTATTGAAATGAAAAATTAAGAATGAAAAGTGAAAAATTAATGAAAAAACTAGGCTAGCCTAGTTTTAAAGATTGTAAATTTAGAAATTCCTTTGGAATTTCATCATTAATTTTTAATTCTTAATTTTAAATTTTTAATTTAAAAAAGATCTTGCTTTAAACAGCAAGATCTTTTTTGGTTTATATATATTAATTTTACAACAGCCGTTATTTATTTCTCCAATGTATGTATATTGCTATTATAGCACAAATCCCCATTAGATATGGATAAAATAGAAATTTCATTATTGCAAATGGAGATATTGCAGCTAGTCCTGCAGCTGATATTAATTGAGCTCCATAAGGAATAATTCCTTGGAACACGCATGCAAACATATCTAAAATTCCTGCCACTCTTTTTGGCTCTAGCTCAAATTTATCTGAAATATCTTTAGCAATTGGTCCTACTGTAACTATTGAAACTGTATTGTTTGCAGTACATATGTCTACTAAACTTACTAAAGTTGCAATTCCATATTCTGCTCCTCTTTTGCTTTTAAAGTTCTTTATCCCTTTATTTAATATAAAATCTATTCCACCGTTAAATTTGATTATTTCTATTGTTCCAGCGATAAGAAGTGAAATTATTATAAGTTCACTCATCCCACCTATTCCATTTGAAATAGAGTTAAAGAAACCTAATACATTAAAGCTTCCTAAAGCAAATCCAATTAATCCGGAAGATAAAATTCCAAGTAATAAAACAATTATTACATTTATGCCTAATAATGCTGTTACTATTACTATTATGTACGGTAAAATTTTGAATAAATTAAAATCTAATGCTCCTAAATCTACTATAGAATTACTTTTAGCTAAAAACATAAATATTAATGTTGTAATTATAGCAGCTGGTAAAACTATAATAAAATTCATTTTAAATTTATCCTTCATTTCACAACCTTGAGTTCTTGTAGCTGCAATTGTTGTATCTGATATTATAGATAGGTTGTCCCCAAACATTGCTCCACTTACTACTGCTCCTACACATAAAGCTGTCTCTACACCTATCTTAGATGCAATTCCAACTGCTATTGGTATAAGTGCTACTATAGTTCCCATAGATGTTCCTATTGATACAGCTATAAAACAAGCTATTATAAAAATTCCAGGAACTAAAAGACTACTTGGTAGTAGAGAAAGTCCTAAATTTACAGTTGAATCAACAGCTCCCATATCCTTAGCAACCTCAGCAAATGCTCCTGCTAATATAAATATGATAATCATCAATAAAATATTAGTATTTCCTGCACCTTTACAAAAAATTTCTATTTTATTTTCAAACTTTTCTTTTCTATTCATTAATAAAGCTGTCAATGCTGCTGCTAAAAAAGGTACTAACACTGATACAGCATAAAAATCTTTAGCTATCACAGAGCTCCCTAAATAAACTGCTAAAAAAACTCCCAAAGGAATTAAAGCAAATCCATTACCTTTGTTATTCAAAATGTGTCTCTCCTTTGATTCTTAATAAAAATATTATCCTTTGAATAGCATTTTTATAATTTTCTAAATAGCAAACAAAAAAGAGAGATTAAAAATTAATCCCTCTTGTTTGGTGCGTCATCAGGGGATCGAACCCGGGACACCCTGATTAAGAGTCAGGTGCTCTACCAACTGAGCTAATAACGCATATTTGGAGCGGGTGATGAGAATCGAACTCACGTAACTTGCTTGGAAGGCAAGGGCTCTACCATTGAGCTACACCCGCATAGCTTATTGACAGTAATATTATATATTCCAATTACTATCACTGTCAATAATTAATTTTAATCTTATATTATTTCTGTAAGTGATTTTAATAAAATATCTCTAAATTTCTCCCCATCTCTCTTATTTATGTGAGCTTTTTCACAGATATTTTTCCACTCATTTAGATTAATTCCTGTTCTTTCAATAAAGTCTTCTTCTGTTGTAGTAATATAGCTAGAACTTACAACAAACTCTCCTAAATCTTTTGGATTATCAAATATTTTTAAATATAAAAACTCTTTATTGTCACCATACCATGTTCTATTAAAATCTCTTGAAAATCTTTTTAATTCTCTTATTAATTTATCTTTAGGTAAATTCCAATAGCTTTTTACCATATCCAAATGTTTTTTCATCTTTTCTGCTTCATCTTTGCTTATTTTATTATTTTTTTCACCATCATGAATTATTGTTTCCACAGGTACATTTGGAACACTTACAATTACTCTATCTTTACCATAAATCCATTTATAAAAAGCTTCTTGTAAAAATGAATACTGTATATATCCTAATATACTTCTTTCATTAGGAAAGTAAGACCATATATTATTAAGACCATTATTCTTAGAAAATATTAAACTATGGATGTAGATACTTTTATTATCAGGTAATCTATCCATAAACATATGTCCTCTTATAGTTTTATTTTCATTAATTAATTCTTCCCAATAGTCAAATGAATCATAACCATGTCTCACTGTATCACCTTTCTTTCATTTCAGTAATAAAATATACTATCTATGTATAAATATTATATAGTATATTTTACCCTATTTTCAAGTATTTTTACAGAAAATAGAGTAAAGATAAACACTTTTATTTTTAAATTTTAAATATTTTTATTAAAATCCTAATATTCAAAATATTTATTATCTAGATTATTAGTAAAAAAAAATATATAATATATTTAAAGATATATTAAAGGAGGCATGACTTTGTACCACTGCGAAATTTGTGGATCAACAGCGGATATACATCATATAGTTCATAAACACGAAGGTGGCTACGATATTAAGTTAAATTACAAATATCTTTGTAACTACCACCATAGAGGAAAAAACGGACCTCATAACTGTATAGAAACGGATATTAAATACAAGCTTGAAATGCAAAAAAAACTATTTAAACTTCTTCCTAAAGATTACTATACAGCTAAGGAACTTCTTATCATTTTAGAATGTACTAATTCTTCATTAAAAAAGCTATTAAAAAAATTAAAGCTTTATAAAGAAGGTTATTCAAAAAATGAAATAATTAAAAACCTTATGGGCGGTAAACTATACTCCTATAATACGCTTCAAGAAATACAACTTGAACGACTTTATCATAATATTAATATTAGCTAAAATATTCTTTTATATTCAAATTTTTATATTTATTTCCTTAAATATTTGTTTTATCAAAGAATTTTATAGTTATTAAATAAAAGTTGACATAAATTAATTGCTTAACTATAATATAAATTACAAATATTTTAAAACGTTGAAGAGAAGAGTAAACTAATTTTCAATTCCAGAGAGAGATATACTTGGTGAAATTATCTTATTTGAAGCTAGTTGAAAACCACCTCTGAGTGACTTTAATACAGTCCGTTTAATATCACGTTACGATATCTTAAGAGGCTTATTATAAGCAATTAAGGGTGGAACCGCGGGAAATTAAGAATTTATGCTCTCGTCCCTTCTATAATTATATAGATTGGGACGGGAGCTTTTTTTATAAGATTTCAAAGCAATCTTTAAATTAATAATGAAGAATTAAAAATGAAAAATTAATGATGTTTTGCACAGCAAAACTTAAATTTAATGGTGCTAAGCACCTTGTATTCAAAATCCATTGGATTTTTTCCTTAATTCTTCATTCTTAATTTTTAATTTTACATTACAAAGAAAGGGAGTATTAAATATGATTAAAATCACTTTAAAAGATGGATCAGTAAAAGAATTCGATGCTGGTGTTTCTGTTTTAGACATAGCTAAATCAATTAGTGAAGGTCTAGCTAGAAATGCTTGTTGTGGAATAGTTAATGGAAAGGTTGTTGACTTACGTTATGTAGTTAATGAGGATAGCGAACTTGCTATATGTACTTTTGACTCTGAGGAAGGTAAGGATGCATTAAGACATAGCATCTCTCACGTTCTTGCATATGCAGTAAAAAGATTATATCCAAACACTAAATTAGCTATAGGACCTGCTATAAATGATGGTTTCTACTATGACTTTGATGTAGAAAATGCTTTTAGTGCTGATGATTTAGTAAAAATTGAAGATGAAATGAGAAAAATAATAAAAGAAAATCCTTCTATTGAAAGATTTGAGTTACCAAGAGCTGAAGCTATAAAACTTATGGAAGATGCTAACGAATCATATAAAGTTGAATTAATAAATGACTTAGGAGAAGATGAAGTTATATCATTCTATAAAATGGGTGACTTTGTAGATTTATGTGCTGGTCCTCACTTAATGTCTTTAAAACCAGTTAAAGCTATTAAACTTCTTAGAAGCGCTGGGGCTTACTGGAAAGGTGACGAAAAGAATAAGATGCTTTCAAGAATATATGGAACTGCATTCTTAAAGAAAGCAGACTTAGATGCTCATTTAGAAGCTTTAGAAGAAGCTAAAAAGAGAGATCATAACAGATTAGGAAGAGAACTTAAACTATTCACTACTGATGAAAGAATAGGTCAAGGTCTACCTCTATTAATGCCAAAAGGAGCTAAAATACTTCAACTGCTTCAAAGATGGATTGAAGATGAAGAAGAAAAAAGAGGTTATGTTTTAACTAAAACTCCATTTATGGCTAAAAATGATTTATATAAAGTTTCAGGACACTGGGATCACTATAAAGATGGTATGTTCGTTTTAGGAGATGAAGAAAAAGATTCAGAAGTTATGGCTTTAAGACCTATGACTTGTCCATTCCAATTTACTGTGTACAATGCTGATCAACACAGCTATAGAGAACTTCCAATAAGATATGGTGAAACTTCTACTTTATTTAGAAATGAAGCATCAGGTGAAATGCATGGATTAATAAGAGTTAGACAATTCACTTTAGCTGAAGGTCATATAATTTGTAGACCTGACCAAATTGAAGAAGAATTTAAAGGTTCTCTTGAATTAATAAAATATATTATGTCTACTTTAGGTATTGATGGAGATATTTCATATAGATTCTCTAAATGGGATCCAAACAATACTGAAAAATATATAAATAATCCAGAAGCTTGGGAAGAAACTCAAGTATTAATGAAAGGTATCTTAGATCACCTTGAAATTGATTATGTTGAAGCTGAAGGTGAAGCAGCATTCTACGGACCAAAACTTGATATCCAATTCAAGAATGTTCATGGAAAAGAAGATACAATAATAACTATCCAAATTGACTTTGCTCTTGCAGAAAGATTTGATATGACTTATATAGACAAAGACGGAAATAAGAAACGTCCATTTATAATCCACAGATCTTCAATTGGATGTTATGAAAGAACTTTAGCTATGCTTATTGAAAAATATGCTGGTGCATTCCCAACTTGGTTATCTCCAACTCAAGCAATAGTTTTACCTATCTCTGATAAGTACAATGACTATGCTGAATCAATAGTTAAAGAATTTAAAAATGCAGGAATAAGAATTTCTGGAGACTACAGAGCTGAAAAGATTGGTTATAAAATCAGAGAAGCAAGACTTGAAAGAATACCTTATATCCTAGTTGTTGGTGAAAAAGAAGCTGAAAGCAATGCAATTTCTGTAAGAAGCAGAAAGAACGGAGAAGAAGGTGCAATTCCAGTTTCTGAATTAAAGAACAGATTAATATTAGAAATAGCTAATAAAGAAAACTAAAAAAGTGTGAATATAATATTGCGGTTACTTGGAACTTGAGACGAACAAGCAATATTATATTTCACACTTCATAAAATAAAGAAAACTCAGTTTAGGCTGAGTTTTCTTTATTTTTATATTTTAAATAATACAACTTATATTATAAATATTATTTTACTAATTTAAAATCACTAGCAAAGCATATATTATTTCTTCCATTTCTTTTTACATTATATAAAGCTTTATCTGCTAAATCCAATAAGTTAAAATAATTTATTTCCATATTTTCCAATTTAGCTACTCCAATGCTATAAGTTACATCTATTTCGGCTAACTCTTTACTGATTGCTGGATATTCACTTATTTTAATTAATCTATCAATAATATTCTCATCATTTTCATCTATTAATAATAAAATAAACTCATCCCCTCCATATCTACACACATAATCCCTTTTATATATAATATCAGATATTTTAGTTGCAGTTTCTAATATTACCTTATCACCTATTATATGTCCATAAGCATCATTTATCTTTTTAAAATTATCTATATCCAATAACACCATATATATATGTAAATTATCTTCTATATGAAGCTTTACTTTTTCATAATACTCTTCAAACAAATATCTAGTTGGAAATTGAGTTAATGTATCACCCTTGTTCATTATATTTTCACTTATTTGCATAATATTAAGAACTTCACCTAATTCATCTTTTATAGGAATAAGTTGATTTTTATTATGACTTACAAATTTATTATCAATCTTAACTCTAGTTTCATATTCAACCTTGCTACCACTTTTAACTTTTTCCCATAAATCATCTTCATAATAACCAATTATATTACTAAAAATATACTCATTTATATTTCCACCAATTTCAGGATAGAAGTAATTATTTTTTGCCTCATTATTTTTATATTCAATTTTTCCATCAATATCTGTTATTATTATTTTATTCGTAATATTATTTAAATAATTATTAAATCTTTTCTTTTGATACTCTACACTTTTCATATAGGTTATATCCATAAGAGTTACATAAAAAGCATTATCTTCTTTATTATAAACAGCAGTATCATGTACCCATATTATGCTATTGTCTTTTCTTCTTAGCCTATATTCATAATCTAAGTTTTCCCCTTTAGATATTTTATCTTCTATTTTAATAAGAATTTCTGATACATCATCAATTACCAAGTCTGCAAAACGATTATTAAACTTTGTTTCTATTTCTTCTTTTGTATACCCTATTAAATCATAAAAGTATTGATTAGCATAAAGTATTGTAGAAAACTCATCATATTTACAATATAATATTGCTCCATATATATTATTTATTATATCTAATTCTTTCTTATACAAATTAGACATAAAATCAACTCCCTTTTTCTATAAATAATACACCAAATTTTGCTGACAAGTATAATTATACTATATTTAGAATAAAATTAAAACTTTTACAATATTAACTTTATATAATTAACTTATAAAAAAATTAAAGAAACTCGCCTAAGCGAGTTTCAATCTAAGTTCTACATTATTCATTATAAATTTTACATGTCTAATCTTCTTTCAGAAGTTTAGATATCTTATTTTGAAGTAACCAAACTTTCTTTTGCTTTCTATTATAAGCAACCATTTTATCCTTATTATTAGTATTAGCTTCCAAAAGTTTTGTAGTTTTTTCTTCATACATCTTAATAGCTTCATTAATAATTTGAAGTTCTTCTTTATTAAACATAAATACACTCCTTATTTTAATGCAAATTAGTTTCTTAAGTTCTAATTATCATTCTATATTATATTTTATAAAGAGTTTCTTTGCAATTAAATATAGCATCCTTGTCCATTTCTTAGATTATGATAATGCTACATCTAATATCATCATAATTACAAAGCCTATTGCAAATGCTATTGCACTAATATCAGAGAAATTATCTTCTGCTGCCTCTGGTATTAATTCTTCTACTACAACAAAAATCATAGCTCCTGCTGCAAATGCAAGAAGATATGGCATTGTTGGTGTAATAATTTTAGAAAACATTATTGTAATTACTGCTGCTATAGGTTCTACTATTCCTGATAAAACCCCATAAATAAAAGCTTTATTCTTACTTAATCCCTCACTTTTAAGCGGCATTGATATTATTGCACCTTCTGGAAAGTTCTGAATTGCTATTCCTATAGAAAGAGCAAGAGCTGATGCAAATGTTATTGCATTCCCCTCATTCATAACTGATGCAAAGACAATTCCTATAGCCATTCCCTCTGGAATATTATGAATCACTACTGATAATACAAGTTTTGTAGTTTTGCTTAATTTATATTTCTTTGTTCCTTCTTCATGTTTACTGTCAATGTGCATATGTGGAATAATTTTATCTAACGAATATAAAAACATAATCCCAACAAGTATTCCAACTGCTGCTGGAATAAATGATAACTTACCCATTTCATGAGACATATCGATAGAAGGAATAATTAATGACCATACTGATGCTGCTATCATAACTCCCGACGCAAATCCTAAAAGTGTTTTATTAATTTTTTTATTTAATTCTTTCTTCATTGCATAAACACCAGCTGCACCTAAAGATGTGCCTAAGAATGGTATCATAATTCCTATTAAAATATTCATTGTATTTTACCTCCTTTATAAATAGAATATTATCTATTTTCCTATATTAATTAATTCTAATTTTTATTCATTATTAGTAGTTATTAATTTATTTATTTTACAACTTTTAGATATATTTTTCAAGTATTCATTATTTTTCCACGATTTATATTTCTTAAATGTCTTTATATAAATAAATATTTTGTCCTTATTATACAAAAAAAGAGATAAACATTATATTCCTTGTTCCGTCGCATGCGCTCCAAGTCACCGTCATACAATGTTTATCTCTTTGCAAACTGAAGGAAGAAAATTATTAAGCCGCTAATTCTCACACTACGAATTTTACTACTCTTATAAAATTATCTACCATTTGTCTATAGATATAATTTCCTAAATAATAAAAAAAGCTATTACCTTACTTATATATGTAAAATAATAGCTTTATAAAACTTCTAATATAGTATTTTAAAGTTCTATTTTAAATTTTTTCTAACTTTTGTATTAGTTATTATATAGTCAACACTAATATCATGTGCTTCAGGGTCTATAAAATCAACAATTTGTAAATCATAAGCTAGTGCTACTTTATTACTTACTTTTTTTATATCTTCTAAATATCTGTCGTAGTACCCTCCTCCATAACCTATTCTATTTCCATTTAAATCAAAAACTACTCCTGGAACTATAATTAAATCTATTTCTTCTTTATTTATATAGTCACTATCATCAATAGGCTCTAATATTCCCATTGAATTTTTATTTAAATCTTCAAAAGAATTTAACCTTATAGCCTTCATAGATTTATCTTTCTTGTATATTTTCGGTATATATACTTCCTTTTTATCTTGCAATGCCCTATTAATAATTTTCTTAGTGTCTATTTCAGTATCAAAACTTAGATAAATAAATATACTTTTTGACTTTTTATATAAATCTGTACTTATTAACTTATTAAATATACTATTATCAATACTCTCTTTTTCTTTAATATTCAATGAATCTCTTCTTGATAATATTTTATTTCTTAAAATCTTTTTATATTCCTTATTCATACTACCTCCCTACACTAAGTCATATTAATTAAATCTCTTAATATAGCTGCTGCTGCATTTATGTTTCCTGAGGCTCCGCCTATTATACTTATATCTCCAAGTGTATCAGTTCTATAATATACACCTTTATTTTTATCATCTACAAAATACAATGGATGATTATATCTTAATACTTCTGGCTTTACATAAGCCTTTATTTTATTATTTTCTCTGTATACTTTACCTATTAATTTAATTTTATTTCCTTTGTACTTTTCATCTAATACATTTTCTTTTTTTAAATTATTTATTCCTTCTATTTCTATATCTTTTAATGTTAAATTGGAATTCATTAGTACATTGGTTAAAATCAATATTTTTACTGCTGTATCAAATCCTTCTATATCCAATCTATAATCAGCCTCAGCAATACCTAAACAAATGGCATCATTAAGTGCATCATCATATTCTATTTCTTCTTCATACATTTTAGATAAAATAAAATTGCTAGTTCCATTTAATACGCCTTCAATAGATAATATATCAGCTCCTGCTATATCAAAACTTCCTACATTTATAGAAGGTAATGCCCCTCCAGTTGTACATCCTATTCCTAAATTTAAATTGTTTTTATCAGCTAGTTTTTTTAAATATCTATATTGTAATACTATAGGCCCCTTATTTCCTGTAACTACATTGATTTTATTTTCTAATGCTAATTTAATATGAGTTAACCCTGGTTCTCCAGTTTCTATATTTGTATTTGTAAGCTCTACTAATGTATCTATATCTTTATTTTTAATAATAGTATTTATATTTATATCTTCTCTAAAACTAAAATTCTTTAGATTATAATTTTCTTTTACTATATCTTTAAGATTTATTCCTTCATTATTATAGATTCCACCATCACTCTTAATAATATATTTAATCTTTAAATTTAAACCTCTTTTTTTAAGATTCTCTTCTTTTTCTATCAATAACTTTATGAAAGACTTTGCAACACCACCAAAACCTATAATCCCTATATCCATAATGCCCCCATATACACTAATAATTATTTTGATACTTCCACACTATATTTCCATTCTTTTTCTTTTACATCTCTAGCCTTAATTCTAACAATATTACCTTCTGCTTCAACATAAATTCCACTAATATAATCATCTTCTCTTCTTAGCCCATTTTCTTCACTTGGATCGATTACTAAAGTATAATGAACAGCGCCTGTATTAACTATGGTAAATGGCTGATCTAGAGATATGCTATTATCTGATATATCTCTATGAGTATGAGAAGAAAATAATATTACCTCAGGGTACTTTGATAATATTTCTCTCAATTCTTCTTCCTGCTCCACTCCAATCCATCTACTATTTGGATATTCTAATTGTTGATGTAAAAATACAAAAATAGGTTTTCCTTTCTCATATTTTTCATCTAACTTTTCTTTAAACCACTCTAGTTGTTCCTCTGATATAAATGCTGTTATAGAATTAATAGTTTCAGAATTACCATCTTCAGAACCTAATGAAATAAAATGATAGCCTTTTATCCACTTATCATGATATACTTTTTCTTCACCTGAAAACTCTAAGTATTTATTAATGAAACCTTGAACTTGCTCCTTTGAATTTTTTTCAATATCATAGTCAAAAAATTCATGATTTCCTATGTTCTTTATAATTATTTTAGGCAATAAATCCTTATTTTTCTCTAAGGTTTTCTGTACAGAATCATATTGTTCATCTATTCCTTGATCAACAACATCTCCATTTAAAATTAATGCATCCATATTAGGATTTATTTTATAAAAATCATCTATTGCAGCTTGAAAATGATTTATATTCTCGTGAACATCTCCAAAAACCGAAAATGCAACATCTGAATTTGTTGTAGTTTCTACTCCTACTACATCTTTATTATAAGAAAACTTATCCTTATTTATATACACTATTGAGGCTGCTAATAAAATAAAAATTGTAATTAAAATGATCATTTTTGTCTTTTTCATTACTTTCTCCTTTCTAAACTTTATATTATTTAGTTTTTATATTTTAATAGCTTATACCTCTCCCTTATCTATATTTTACTAATTAAACAGTTATTATCCAATAGTTTTTCAGTAAAATTTCGCCTTCATTACTTTTTATAATTTCCTATACATGAACAAAAAAAGCTCAGGATTTTTTCCTGAGCTTCTTATTAAATTAGTCTATATCTAATATATTTTTAATTTCATTTTTGTAAGCATCTGCTTTTGCACCAAAAATAGCTTGTATTCCATTTCCTACTTCAACTACTCCTGCTGCTCCTAAAGCCTTTAATTCGTCTTTATTAACATTTGCTTTATCTTTAACTTCTACTCTTAATCTTGTAATACAAGCATCAACACTAACTATATTTTCTTCTCCACCTAATGCAGCTAATACAGCTGGTGCTTTTTCTTGAATTTCATTTCCCTTTGTAGCAGCATTTGCTGATTTTTCATTTATATCAGCTTGTGGAATTCCAGCTTTTGCTTGATAGTCTGATTTAGAATAAAGTTTAACTTCTTCTTCACTTTCATCTCTACCTGGAGTTTTTAAGTTAAATTTCTTAATTAAGAATAAGAATAAGAAATAGTAAACTACTGCATAAACTATACCAACTAAGATTAATCTTACCCAGTGAGTTGGAACTCCTGCTCCTGATGGTAATAAACCGAATAATGTAAAGTCTATTAAACCACCTGAGAATGTCATACCTATAAATACATTAAGTACACCCATTAACATATATGATAAACCTGCTAATACACAGTGAACTGCATATAATGCTGGTGCAACGAATAAGAATGTAAATTCTAAAGGTTCAGTTATACCTGTAAGTAATGCTGTTAATGCAGCTGATGCTAATAATGAACCAACAACTTTCTTCTTAGATGGAGCTGCTGTATGATACATAGCTAAAGCTGCTGCTGGAAGACCAAACATCATGAATGGGAATTTACCAGCCATAAATCTTGTTGTTCCTTCAACTATTGTTGACATATCTGCTGATGAAGCTCCAATTAAGCTACTCATGCTTGATAATTGAGCAAAGTAAGCTGTATTAGCTCCTGCAACTGTTTGCCAAGTTCCATCAACTAATATATTTCCTTCAACAAATGATCCATACCAGAATGGAGTGTAGAATACGTGATGTAATCCAAATGGAATTAATGCTCTTTCTATAAGTCCATAGAAGAATGTTCCTATAGCACCAGCATTTCTAACTAATTCAGAAAGTACACCTATACCATTTTGAACTACAGGCCAAATAAATGCTAATATAGCACCAACTATTGCCATAGCTACTGCTGTAACTATTGGTACAAATCTTGATCCTGAGAAGAATCCTATAACTTGTGGTAATTGTATTGTATGATATTTATTATGTAATACTGCTGTAACTATACCTGTGATAATACCGCCAAAAACTGACATATTTAAAGTAAAGATACCTAAGTTTGTTGTAACATAAGTTCCATACTCACCAATTGAATCTGGAGTAACTACTCCTAATTGAGTTAATCCTAATGCAAGCATTGAAGATATAACTTCATTCATTACTATAAATCCAAATATCGATGCTAATCCTGCAGTTCCCTTATCTTTCTTAGCAAGACCTACTGCAACACCTACTGCAAATAATAGTGGTAGGTTTCCAAATATAATATTCCCTATATTTTTCATTATTGTTAATATAGCTGTAACAACTGGAATATTAACAAAAGCTATTAATGGTTGATAAACAGCTGGTGGGTTGGATAAACCTGATATTCCTAATAAAGCTCCACCAAGACCTAATAAAATACCTGCTATTGGTAATGCTGCTATTGGAAGCATGATAGCTTTACCAATTCTTTGTAATTGTTGTAGCATTTATAATTCCTCCTTAAAATAAATTTTATAAATAAAAAATTAATTCCTCCAGTAGTTTTGTTAATTCTGGTTTATTATTTGCAAATGTTCTAAAAGTTATTACATTGCTAAAAAAATAAAAAAAGGACCAAAATTTTATAGATATACCCATATCTATAACCTTTTTAGTCCTTGCCTGCTTTACCAGTAACACACTACTTATTTAATTACGTTCTTATAATATCATAAAATATTTAAAATGCAAATATTTTTTTATACCAATTACTATAATTTAAATATAGTAAAATATCATAATAATTGTAAAAACCATATTGAAAATTAAAGAAAATTTTGTATAATTTTAGTTAGTAGTATTATTTTATAATTGGGGTTTTATTGTAATTTTTAAAGAAATAGGAGGATTTCAATGAAATATCTTTTTCCTAATAACATAAAAAAACTGAATAAAATTATTCTTATACTAAGTATAATTCTTATATCTTTTAATTTCTTCCCAAAGCATGTAAAAGCTGAAGAAAATAAAGTTATTAAAGTTGGTTATCCAATTGTTGAAGGTTTTACTGAAATTAAAGATGAAATTTATAGTGGTTATGCTTTTGAATACTTAATGGAAATCTCTAAATATACTGGTTGGCAATATGAATTTATCGAAATGGGATTAAATGATGCATTAAATAAATTAAAAGATGGCGAAATTGATATAGTTGCTGGTATGATAAAAAATGAAAAAACATCTGAATTATTCGATTTTCCAAATTCAAACTCTGGTTATACATATGCAATATTAGCCACACTAGAAAACAATAATAATATTAGTCGTTCTGATTATCATACTTTAAATGGAATAACAGTAGGTTATTTTGATAAATATGAAGAAAATTTAAAAAATTTAAAAACATTTTTTGATAATAATAATATAACTAATGTTTCCTATAAATCCTATCCATCTAACGATTCTAAAGCACTAATAACTGCTTTAAATAATAAAGAAGTTGATGCTATTACAACTGGAGAGTTAACATTTAATATTGGATTGAAAATTTTAGCAAAATATTCTTCATCTCCTTATTATTTTGCTACAACTAAAGGAAATACTGAACTAGTAGAAGGATTAGATAATGCAATTCATAGCATAAATTTCTATTCACCTAATTTTACAGCAGAACTTTATTTAAAGTATTTTGATAATAAAAGAGATACCTCTATTATTTTTAATGAAGAAGAAAAAGAGTATTTATCTAATTTAGATACTTTAAAAGCTATATATGTAGATGATTTTAAACCTGTTCAATTCTATGATAAAGCTAGTGGTGAACCGAAAGGTATTATTGTAGATGTTGGTAAAATGATGGCTAAAAATTTAGGTCTTCCTTTAGAATTAATTAGAGCCGATAGTTATGCTGATGCTTATAAATTATTACAAGAAAATAGCGATTATATAATAATTGGAGTACCTATTTATTATTCAAGTGCTAGACTAAATAATATAATTTATACTAAATCTTATTTAGATTTAGATATTGTAAAAGTTTATTCTAAAAAAGCTCCATCTAATAAAGAAGATCAAATTTTGGCCTTACCTTATGGATATGGTTATTCCGATTTGAATTCTGGATATAAAATAGAATATTATGATACTTTGGATGATTGCTTAAATGCAGTAGAAAATAATAAGGCTTCTTTAACATATGGAAATTATTATAGTATTTCTAGTTATATAAGTAATAATTATTTTTCTAATCTCTCAATAGTTCGTGATTCCTCTTATTCTATTCAAGGATCATCTGCATTATCAGAAAATGCTAATCGAACATTTTTTAATATTATTAATAAAGCTATTGCATCTATATCTGATGCTGAGATTAAAAACATTATTTATAGTAATTCAACTAATTTTAAATCTCCTATTACTATTAAAAGCTTTTTCTTAAGTAATTTAGCTTTATGTTTAACAATAATATCCATAATAGTTGTGACTATTATATTGTTGATTGTAATCATTATTAAACTGAAATTTAAAAAAGAAAAACACATATTACTTGCTAAATCACAAATAGATTACTTAAGCGGACTTTATAATCGTAATGCTTGTGAGGATTTAATTAAAACATATTTAAATACAAATAATTCATCATATTATTCCTCATTTATTATCATAGATATAGACCACTTTAAGCAGGTTAATGATAAATTTGGTCATCAAACTGGAGATATATTATTAAAAGATTTTAGTCAATTATTAAAAGAAATTTTTTCACATAAGGATATCATAGGACGTTTAGGTGGAGATGAGTTCATTGTATTTATGAAAGATATAAATACAGATAATCTCAATATCATTGAGGAAAAATTAGAAAATCTTCGTTGTCTAATGGATAAAGAAATAAGTCTAAATAATGATACTCAAAAAATATCTCTTAGTATTGGAGCTATTATTACAAATAAATCTACTGATTTTGATAGATTATATCATGAAGCTGATAAAATACTTTATGAAGTTAAGCGTAATGGCCGAAATGGATTTAAAATTAAACAAGATTTTTAAATAATTTTAATCAATAAATTTACTTTAAATATAAAAGAGACCATAAAAATTACTATTAAGATAATAATTTTTTATGGTCTCTTTTATTACTTATAATATACTTTAAATTAAAAAATGAACTTCTTCTTTTTATTATAATTTTGAAATTAGCTTTATAATAAAATTTTTGAATAATTATTCCAATATTCATATCAAAATGCAACTTTTTTCGACTAATAATTTCATATTTTTCATAAATACGATGTTTTTACTTATTAATTATCAAAAATTTCTATAGATTTTTCAAAAAATAGAATGTATAATTATAAATATATTCAAAAAAACAAAATTCGAAAGGATTTGATAAGTATGGCATTAATAGGAATACTAATAATCATAGTAGGATTTGCATTAAAATTTAATACAATAGCAGTTGTAATTGTTTCTGGTATTGTAACTGGCTTAATAGCTGATATGAGCATTTCTGAAATATTAAAAACTTTAGGAGAAACATTTGTACAGAAAAGAGAAATGAGCTTATTTCTTCTAACTTTACCGGTAATAGGTTTATGTGAAAGATACGGTTTTAAAGAAAAAGCCATTATGTTAATAAAGAAAGTAAAAGGTTTATCTACAGGTAAATTAATATCTGGTTATCTATTTATTAGACAAGTATCTGCATCTATGGGAATTAGATTAAGTGGTCATCCTCAATTTGTAAGACCTCTTATTAATCCAATGGCCCAAGGAGCTGCAACTTTAAATTATGACAAAATTGATGAAGAAGATGAAGATTTAATTAAAGCTACATCAGCAGCAGCTGATAATTATGGTAACTTTTTTGGACAAAATGTATTTTTAGCAAACTCTGGAGTTCTACTTATAGCTGGAACTTTAGAAACTCTTGGATACAATGTTGATACATTGCAAATAGCTAAGGCTTCTATTCCTGTAGCATTGATAGCATTTGCTTTAGGATTTATCCAAAATTATTTATTAGATAAGAAACTTTCTAGAAAATATAAAAAATAGGAGAATAAAGTATGGACATTAAAGTAATCTCAAATATACTATTACAAATATTCTACATTATGGTTGGATTATTCTTTATTCTTACTATGATGTTTACTTTAAAAGATAAAAATCATAAAACTAAATATGGTACTGCTCTATTTTGGGGTATTCTTGGAGTTATATTTATACTAGGGGAAGCTATTCCATCTGTTATTTCTGGTTTCTTAATAGTTGTAATTGGTCTTTTAGCTGCATTTAATCAAATTAATCTAGGAACTATTAAGCAATTAGATGAAACTTTTGCTAGTTTGAAAGCAGATAAAATTGGACTAAAAATATTTCTTCCATCATTAATTATTGCTTTAGTAGCATTACTTATTGCTCAATTTACACCTATTTCTGGAGTAGCTGCTATAGGTATTTCTTCTATAATTGCTTTAATAGCTACATTCTTAATAACTAAAGCTAAACCTAGTGAGTTTATAGAAGATAGTAATAGAATGTTCCAATCTGTTGGAGCAACTGCAATATTACCTCAATTATTAGCTGCATTAGGTGCATTATTTACTGCTGCTGGTGTTGGTGATATTATATCTAATTTAATTTCAAGTGTTATTCCTGAAGGAAATGTATTAATAGGTGTAACTGCTTATTGCTTAGGAATGGCTATATTTACTGCTATTATGGGTAATGCTTTTGCTGCATTTTCAGTTATTACTGTTGGTATTGGAGTTCCTTTTGTTTTTGCACAAGGTGGAGATCCAATAGTTGCATCTGCACTAGCTATGACAGCAGGATTCTGCGGAACCTTATTAACTCCAATGGCTGCCAACTTCAACATTTTACCAGTGGCATTATTGGAAACTAAGGATAAAAATGCTGTAATAAAAGTCCAAGCTGTATTTGCACTTATTTTACTTGCATTACATATTCCACTTATGTACTTCTTAGCATTCTAATTTTAAAGGAGGCTTATATATGAAAATATTAATAACTGGTTTTGATCCATTTGGTGGAGAAAGTATAAATCCAGCTTTAGAAGCTGTAAAAAAATTACCTGATACAATTTTAGGACAAGAAATAATAAAGATAGAAATACCAACTGTATTTAGAAAATCTTTAGAAAAAATTGAAGAAAATATACAAAAGCATAATCCAGATGTAGTAATATCTGTAGGCCAAGCTGGCGGAAGATTTGGCGTTACTCCTGAAAGAGTTGCTATAAATATAGATGATGCAAGAATTAAGGATAATGAAGGTAACCAACCTATAGATATTTCTATCTATGAAGATGGTGAAAATGCTTATTTCTCTAATCTACCAATAAAGGCAATGGTTAAAGAAATGAATGATAATGGAATTCCTGCTTCTGTTTCAAACACAGCTGGAACATTTGTATGTAACCATGTTATGTACGGAATCTTATACTTAATAGATAAAAAATATCCTAATATAAGAGGTGGATTTATACATGTACCATACATCCCATCTCAAGTAACTACAAAACCTAATACACCATCTATGTCTATTGATGATATAGCAAAAGGTCTAGAACTTAGCATAAAAGCAGTAATAGAAAATTCATCAGATATAAAAACTGTAGGTGGAACTATCTGCTAATGAGTAAAAATATAAATCTTTTTGTTTATGGTAGTTTAAGAGAAGGCTTTTTTAACTATGATCTTTATTTAAAAGGCAAAGTTAAATCAATAAAAACTGCTGAAATAAATGGATTTGAATTATACCACATGCCTTATAAAGGTTATCCAGCAGTATTGCCTGGAAATAATACCATAATAGGTGAAGTTGTTGAAATAGAAGATTCTAATTATGATTCAACACTTAAAGCAATGGACAAAATGGAAGGTTTCTTAGGCGAAGGAAACCCTAATAATGAATACACAAGAAAACTTGTAAAAGTTAAATTAACTGATGATGAAAGCTATGAAGAATGTTATTCTTATTTTTATAATAAGGATATAGATGAAAAGTTCCAAGATGAAGCTATTTATATAGAAAATGGTGATTGGAAAAACTACATGCTAAGCTCTAAATAAACTGTTAACAAACCTAGATATAGTTATACTAGTGTCTCCGTCGCAAGCTCCAAGTCGACATACGTATAAACTATATCTAGGTTTTTATTGTACAATTTATATGTCGTAAAATCCAAACTTAATGAAAAAACTCAGCATAAAGCCGAGTTTTCTAAATACAAACTGCTGTATAATTCCTATTATAATATATTATCTGCTTCGATTTGCTCCAAGTCGCTCTACGCATTAATATCTTTCAAGTTTTTTTTCTTATAATTTACTTTTTTTCTTTATCGTATTTTCTTAATGCATTTAAAACTCCTTGTTCTACTGCTGATTTTATTAAGTAATATAAAACAGCTAGTGCTCCTAGTATTAATATAAATGTAAAACCATCTATCATATAAAAATCCTCTTTCTAAAAATATTAACTACTTATAAGCTTTTTATAAATTCATTACATTCTTTTCTCTTTCTAAATATATGTATTTCTTTATCTTTTTCTTCTTTTAGTATCTTATAAAAATTATCTCTATGTGTCTTATTAAAGTTCCATATCCATTTCATAAACTCTAAATCGAATCTTTAAAGACAGCCATCTGCCATATCTAATCTTACTCTTCCGTAATTGCTTAAAACTCTTTTTATCACTCCGTATAAGCATGTCCTTCTTGGATAATCTAGATATATTACTGTATCACAGTATTTTAATCTTTCTTTTAATGTTCTTTGATAGTTTCCGTCTATTATCCACTTTTCTTTTTTTAATTCTTTATTAAGTAAATTATCGAATTCTTCTACGGATATATTTACCCAACTCTCCTTCCAAAATAATTTATCTAAATGTACTACTGGTAAATTCACTTTCTTAGCTAATTCTCTCGCTAATGTAGACTTTCCACTTCCTCCACAACCTATAATTATTACCCTCTTCAATTTTTTTCTCCCCCTTTGTTTATTTTAAAATAAATTTTATATCTATTTTAATCGTTTATTGGATACTTCTCTAAGTCCTCTTCAAAATTCTTTAAATCATCCATCTTTGAAAGATTATTTCCACAATTATTTCCAAAATACATTCCCTTTTTAATTGGTGCAATTAAAAATCCTACAACAACTCCACCTAAAAAACATGATAAAGCTAACAACCTGTTTTTATTATCATTCATAAATTTCTCCCCTTTATTATATTTAAAATAATTATACTATTATATTATCTATTTTTATCTATATATTGCATATTTATGAAAAATATTATATTTCTAGTAGACTTTTAAATTCATTTTCTAATTCTAGTTTCTTAAACACTCTTTCAATATTGTTATCAGAAACATTTAAATCTAATACTGATAAATCTTCTTCTATAATTTTTCACCCCAAATAAATGATTATTTACTATAGCTTTAATTTTCTAACAAAAAAAGAAATGTAAAATATAATTCTACATTTCTATCTATTAATCTCACAAAAATTTATATTTTTAATTTTAATATAATACCTTTTTTGCCTAAATTAAAAGCGCCTAGATATTAGGCGCTTTTTGTAATTGAAAATTTACTGGACTTTAAATATCCAATAAAGGGGATTATTTAGCTTGCTCTAAAGCTTTTTCTACAGCTTCTAAAACACCTTTACTTGAAGTTGTTGCTCCTGAAACTGTTTCAACATCAGCTGAGTTAGCCTTAATTATATCAGGAACTAAATATTCTCTTATTGAAGCAAATATAGTTTCTGTTTCATTATTTTCTGGTATAACTACGTCTTTTATTTCTCCGCCTTCTATAGTAACTTCTACAGTTATATCACCTTTTAATCCAGCACTTACTCCAGTGTATGTACCATCTTTATATGAAGCTTTAGAGCCTCCACATCCTACTAATAATGTTGTTCCTAAAGTAACTGTTGCTAACAGTACTGCTAACTTTTTCATTTTTATTTCCCCCTATATTCCTTAATTTTATATACTTACTGAAACTTTTTACTATAACTATCAGTATTTTTTATTATTTCATATACATACTTTTTACTTATTAATACTAAATCTTAGTTATAACATTCAATTGTAGCTTACTTTACAAATTCAGCTGCCATTGTACCAGCTCTTCTTCCAAACACTATAATATCTGCAACTGCATTTCCACCAAGTCTGTTTGCACCATGTACTCCACCTGTAACTTCACCAGCTGCAAATAATCCTGGTATTACATTTCCATTAGTATCAATAACTTCAGTGTTAGTGTTTATTTTTAACCCACCCATTGTATGGTGAATAATTGGAGATATTTTTATAGCATAGAAATTTCCTTTATTTAACTTCTTTACTAAGCTTGTTCTTCCAAGAGGATCTAATTGATTATCTATAGCTGTATTGTATTCATCAATTGTTGTCTTTAATGTAGCTCCATCAACACCAATTTTTTCAGCTAAAGCTTCAACTGATTCAGCTTCAACAACAACACCTGCATTTACATATTCTTCAATAGCATGTAAGCCTTCTCTAACGTTATCTTCAAATATTAAAAATGCTTCTCCATCCTCTTCTTTTAAGATAGCTGCTGCTACATTATCTCTAGTTTCTAACTCATTATAAAATCTCTTACCACTTTTATTAACTAATATAGCACCATCGCCTCTAACCCCTTCTGTGATTAAAAGACCTAATTCTGGAACACCCGTTGGATGAATTTGAATTTGTTCTATATCAGTTAATGCTGCTCCAAGCTTTTCAGCCATTATAATACCATCACCAGTTGCTCCTGGATGATTAGTTGTAGCAAAATCTTTAATTTCTTCTCTATATTTAGCTATCATTTCTTTATTTGCACCAAATCCACCTGCTGCAACAACTACAGCTTTAGAATTTATTACATATTCTTTATCTTCTTTATCTTTAACCTTAACTCCTGAAACCTTACCTTCTTTATCAGTTAATATTTCAGTAACTTCGTTCCAAGTTCTTATATCAACGCCTAATTCCTTAGCTGTTGAATCTAAAGTCTTTACAATTGTTGGACCAACTGCTGCTCCACCTACTGGTCTATGGATTCTATCATTTGTAGCTCCACCAGCTCTAGCAACTTCATTTAAGTCTGCTCCTAAATCAATTAACCAATCTATTCCGTCTTTTGCTTCATTAGCTAATACTTCTACTAGCTCAGGATCATTTAAGTTCTTTCCACCCTTCATAGTATCAGCTATCATAGTTTCAATACTATCCTCTATACCAGCATTTTTTTGTGGTGTAGATTCTGCGGCATTCATTCCCCCAGTAGCCTTATTAGTATTTCCACCAGTCATTGGCATCTTTTCTAAAACGATAATGTTTTCAGCACCTGCCTGCTTTGCTTGAACTGCTGCTGCAAGACCTGCTCCACCAGCTCCTATGATAACAATATCTGTTGCTTCTTTCTTAGTTCCACAAGATACAAGTGTAAATGATGAAACTATTATTGTAGCTAAAGTTAATGCAATACTTCTCTTCTTCATTTTTTCCCCCGAATTAATCTTAATTTTAATTAGTTTCTAATAACAAATCCATAATATTAGATTGTTAAAAATAAATCAATCTTTTGGTCTTTTATATCTTTTTGGTCTTTTTGGTAAAAAGAGATAAACATTATATTTCTTGTTCCGTCGCATACGCTCCAAGTCACCGTCATACAATGTTTATCTCTCTGCAAACTGAAGAAAGATAATTATAAAAATATTATTCACAGGGTAATATTTTTATAATCGCAAAAAAAACAAAAAAATTATTGTTAAACCTCTATATGATCTAACAATAATTTAGTCTTTCAATTTTTTTATGCTTTATTTTCTTTTATAAAAATGAGTAGGTCTTCCGATTTTACCATAGGATTGAATTAAACTAATTTTATCTTCTTTAACCATATAATCTAAATATCTACGAACTGTAACTCTAGCTAAACCAACTTCATTTGCAACAAAATCAGCAGTAACTTCATCATTTTGTCCCGTCATAAAATTATAAACTGTATTATATGTATTTATATTTAATCCTTTAGCTAAATTGGATGCATCACAGAGCATATTAGTATTCTCTTCTGCCTTTATTCCTTTTATGTATTTATCAATCACTTCTTGATTTATATCATCTTGTCCAACTAATCCTTTATGTCTAAAAATGAA
This sequence comes from Clostridium gallinarum, assembly GCF_014836325.1. Taxonomy (GTDB): domain Bacteria; phylum Bacillota; class Clostridia; order Clostridiales; family Clostridiaceae; genus Clostridium; species Clostridium gallinarum. Next base: position 62,802 of record NZ_JACSQZ010000005.1, on the reverse strand, counting down.
ATTATCTAAGGATTCTTTAAATCTTTCAAATACAAAAGGCTTGACTATATAATCTATTGCCCCAAATCTAAAGGCTTCCTTTATTGATGTTTTTGTATTTTCAGCTGTAATTAAGATAGCATCTACTGCTATATCTTTTTCTCTTATCCATTTAAGCAAATCTATTCCAGAACCCAATGGTAAAAAGACATCTAAAAGAATCAAATCTACTTCATTATCTTCCAAAAAATCCTGTGCCTCATCTATATCTGAAACTTGTGAAACGATATTAAAATTACCAACCTTTCCAATAAAAGCTTCAAGTATCATTCTTACCATAGGATCATCTTCTATAATCATAATTTTCATCATATCTCTTACCCCACCTCTATATTTCAACTATCCATTCTGTTTTTTCACTAGTAGAATTTAGGCTTAGTTCCCCAGAAGCTCCGTATATTATTTCACATATATTGGATAAACCTAAACCTCTATTATCTCCTTTGGTGCTATAACCTCTAAGAAATATCTTTGCCCTAGTTTCTTTACTAATTTCTTCACCATTATTGCTTACTATTATCTTTAATTTATCTTCTTGATCTATTTTTATTTTTATTTCTCCATCCTTTTTACCTTTTAATGCTTCTATAGAGTTTTCCAATAAATTACCTATTATACAGCCTAACTCTATTTCATTTATACCTTTAGGTAAAGTTTTTAAATTACTTTCACTATCTATATTCATAGAAATTTTAGCCTCTTCTGCTTTTTCTAGCTTTGCTAATAATAAGGCTGCAATCGAAACAACCTTTATATTATCTAAGGTTTTTATTATTTCATTTCTTTTAATTGTTGTTATATGTATATACTCTAAAGCTTCCTTATACCTATCTAATTGAATTAATCCAGATATTGTTTGTAGCTTATTCATAAATTCATGATTTTGAGCTCTTAGATCCCAATTTAATTTTTCTACTCCTGCTAGCATTTCAATTAATACTGAAACATCATCCATCCTTTTAAAGGTCATTATGGCACCTAATATAGCACCATTGTTCTCAAGTAAAGAGTAATTGCTAACAATAGTTACCTTATCATTTAGCTTTTGTTCTAAATTTATTATTGGACTTTTACTTTCTATTACTTCGTTAAATTTATTCAATATTTTGTGATGTAAATTACTTATATCTTTATTAATACAAGAATCATCTATTCCTAATAGCTCTTTTGCCTTCTCATTTACTAAAGTTATTTTCCCCAATTTACTTATTGCAATTAACCCATCTGTAATACCATCTATAATTACTTCTCTTTCCTTTAGTAATTGAGCTATTTCTTCTGGCTCTAAGCCATATATTTGCTTTTTTATATTTCTTGCTAATACTATAGCTGCAATAAAGCCTATCGCAACTACTACTAGTATAAAAGGAATCATTTTTATAATAAAATTTTTATATGCCTTTGCAATATAATCCTTTTTAACACCAACACATACAACTCCAACCTGATTTCCTCCTGAAATAACTGGAGTAAATGCCTTTATAGTAACACCCTTAACCCCTTTACTTTCTTCTACATATGTATCCCCATGATTTATAGCTCTATTAATACTAGAATTTGAAAATGGTTTACCTAGCTTCTCAGCATTAGTGTGAGAATATCTAATTGCATTCATATCAGTAACAACTATAAAATCAACTTCTGTTTTTTGCCTCATAACCTCAGCATAAACATTTATAATCTCATGCCCCTTTTCTTGTCCTATATTATGTTGAATTATTGGATTACTAGCTAATATGATAGACATTCTAACTAAATCTATTTCTAATCGTTTTCTAATTTCACGTATTTCTGTATTTAGCGAAAAAGCTGATAATAAAGAAACTATTAATATTATAATTATTAATGTCATTAAGGTAATTTTATTTTTTAATTTCATCCTTTTGTTTCCTTTAGTTGAATTTTCTAAATAAATATTATAACATTGTTAAAAAAATTACAAGGATAATTTGCATATACTTGGAAATTCACTTTTCCATTAAGGTGCAAAATAATAAAATATGGATTATATTTATGGATAATTAAAAAATAGAGTAGATAAATTAACTCAAATACTTATGGATTTAAATTATCTCTCTAAATATTTTATGCTATAATAAATAAAAATAATATCGGAGATGATTTAATGGAAAATAAGATAGATAAACTAATTCAAATCCTTAAAGAAAGTAACAACATAGTATTCTTTGGTGGCGCTGGAGTCAGCACAGAATCTGGGATTCCAGACTTTAGGAGTTCTAATGGTTTATTTAATGAAAAGCTTAATATTACTTTTACTCCTGAGCAGTTAGTATCTCATAGCTTTTATATACGATATCCTGAAGAATTTTTTAATTTTTATAAAGCTAAGCTTATATATCCAGAAGCTAAACCTAATAATGCCCATATTGCTTTAGCTAAACTTGAGAAACTAGGAAAATTAAAAGCTGTTATAACTCAAAATATAGATGGACTTCATCAAGCTGCTGGAAGTAAAAATGTTTTTGAGCTTCATGGTTCTGTATTAAGGAATTATTGTGTCAGTTGTAATGAATTTTATGATGAAAATTTTATTTTAGAATCTAAAGGAGTACCTACTTGTACTAAATGTGGTGGAAGAGTTAAACCTGATGTGGTTTTATATGAAGAAGGTCTTGATGATGCTACAATTCAAGGTGCTGTTGATGCAATTTCTAAAGCAGATACTTTAATTATTGGTGGTACTTCTCTTGTAGTTTATCCTGCTGCTGGACTTATAAATTACTTTAGAGGAAAGAATTTAGTTTTAATAAATAAAAGCTCTACCTCTGCTGATAGTAAAGCTAATTTAGTTATACATGATTCTATTGGAAAAGTTTTAAACGAAGCTGTTAATAATTTATAAAAACTAAATAAAGTTAATTACATTAGAGAATGTGTAATTAACTTTATTTTTATATTAACATTTCTTTTCAATTCTATTTCTTATCTCTTCCATACGCTTATCTAAGGATGCACTAATCTCTGAGCATTCGATTAATTCTTTGCTTATAATTTCAGCTTCTTCTGGATCAATACTTTTTTTATATCTTAATTTATGTTCTAAACTTGCCCAAAAATCCATTGCTATTGTTCTAAGTTGAACTTCTACTTTCATGCTTTTCTTTTCATTTTTTAAGAAAATTGGCACTTCTATAATTAAGTGTAAACTTCTATATCCACTTTCTTTTGGATTTTTTATATAATCTTTTTTCTCAATTAATTTAATATCATCTTGGCTTAATAAACATTCTGCTAGCATATAAATATCTTCTGGGAATGAACAAATTACTCTTACCCCTGCCACATCATTTATATTTTCTTCTATAGATTCTAATGAAAAAGGTAATTCTTTTCTATTAAGCTTTCTTATAATACCATCTGTAGATTTTAATCTAGACTTTATATTTTCTATAGGATTTCTATCATATTGTAATGAAAATTCTTCATTTAACACCTTAAATTTTGTTTCAACTTCCATAATTGCACAACGGTAATAAGCCATTAACTCATTCATAGGCATCATATTTCTTTGTATTATTTCTAATATTTCTTCATTTATTAATTTCTCTCTTAAAATTTTCTTACCAACTTTTTTAAACATGTAATCATCCTTTTCATAGTTAATGTTACTACACTAATATATTATCATTATCTAAATAAAGAAAACTCAACCTAAGTGAAGTTATTCTTTATACAGTATTTATTTTAACTGTACAATATAAAATAACAAATCTCAAGGTTGAGCTTTTAAATTAATATTTTTTTAATTTTTTATTATAATATTGTATTTTCTGCTAAGCTCTTATACCTTTCGTATCTTTCCTTAGCATTTTCTTCTGTTTTTGCAAATAAATCTTCTGCAAGTTCTGGGAATGCCTTAGCTAATGAAGCATATCTAACTTCACCCATTAAGAAATCTCTTAAGCTAGCAGTTGGTGCTTTAGAATCTAAATTAAATGGATTCTTACTATTAATTTTTAAATCCGGATTGTATCTATATAAATGCCAGTATCCTGAATCAACAGCTCGCTTTTCTTCATATGGAGTATTAGACATACCTATCTTAATTCCATGTGATATACAAGTAGCATAAGCTATTATTAATGAAGGTCCTTTATAAGCCTCTGCTTCTGCAATTGCTTTAAGAGTTTGGTTTAAATTAGCTCCCATACATACTTGTGCTACATATACATAGCCATATGTCATAGCCATTAATCCTAAATCCTTCTTCTTAGTTCTCTTTCCATTTGCAGCAAACTTAGCCACTGCAGCTTCTGGTGTTGATTTAGATGATTGACCACCAGTATTAGAGTAAATTTCAGTATCAAATACTAAAACATTTATATCTTCTCCAGATGCTAATACATGATCTAAGCCACCATATCCAATATCGTAAGCCCAACCGTCTCCACCAAATATCCATTGAGATCTCTTAACAAAGAATTCTTTATCCCTTAATATTTCTTTTGCTATTTCTGAATTATCTTCTTCTAAAACTCTTCTTAAGTTTTCTGCTCTTTGTCTTGTTCCTTCTCCATTATCTACATTATCTAGCCAATCTTGTAATACAACCTTAGCTTCTTCAGACATATTGCCTTCTTTTAAAGCTATTCTTATATTGTCCGCAATTCTTTCTCTAATAGTTTTAACACCTAAGAACATTCCAAGACCATATTCTGCATTATCTTCAAATAATGAATTAGCCCAAGCTGGACCATGACCATTATGATTAGGTCTATATGCCATAGCAGCTCCTGATGATGCCCAAATTGATGAACATCCTGTTGCATTTGCAATCATCATTCTATCACCAAATAATTGAGTAACAAGCTTAGCATATGGAGTTTCCCCACATCCTGCACAAGCTCCTGAGAATTCAAGTAATGGTTCTTCAAATTGGCTACCCTTAACTGTAGTCTTACTCATAGGATTTTCCTTTGGAGTAAGCTTTTCAACAGCATAGTTCCATGCTTCAATTTGTTCACTTTGAGTATCCATAGGCTTCATAACTAAAGCCTTACCTGGTGCTGGACAAATTTGAGCACAGTTTCCACATCCAGTACAATCTAAAGGTGTAATACCTATAGTGTAGTTATATTCTGTATTTCCTTTAACTCCATTTGCTTTTACACTCTTGTAGCTATCTGGAGCATTTTCAACTTCCTTATTAGTTGCTAAAAATGGTCTAATAACTGCATGAGGACATACAAATGAACATTGATTACATTGAATACACTTATCTGGAAGCCATTCAGGAACATTAACAGCTATACCTCTCTTTTCAAAGGCAGTTGTTCCAGCCATAAAAGTACCATCAGAAGCTCCTAAATCTACAAAAGTTGATACAGGTAAATTGCTTCCTTCTAATTTATTTATTGGAATACAAATTTCCTCAACAAACTTAGGAACACTAATTTTTTCTTCTAACATATCATCTTCTGCATTTTTCCAATCATCAGCAGGAGTTACTTTAACTAATGATTCTAAGCCTTTATCAATAGCTTCGTAGTTCATATTAACTACTTTTTCACCCTTTTTACCATAGGATGTAACTACTGCTTCTTTTAAATACTTAACAGCATCTTCAATAGGAATAATGTTTGCTAACTTAAAGAAAGCTGCTTGCATTATCATATTAATTCTTCCGCCAAGTCCTATTTCTTGCGCTATTTTAATTGCATTAATAATATAGAATTGTATATTATTTTCTGCTATGTATCTCTTTATCTTAGCTGGAAGTCTCTTATTTAATTCTTCTTCGCTCCAAATAGTATTTAAAACAAATACTCCATTTTTCTTAAGACCTTTTAATATATCATAATTATAAACATAGGATTGATTATGACATGCTACAAAATCTGCTTGATCTATTTCATAGTGTGACTTTATTGGTGTCTTACCAAATCTTAAGTGAGAAACTGTAATTCCTCCTGATTTTTTAGAGTCATAAGCAAAATAACCTTGTGCATACATATTAGTATGGTCACCGATTATCTTAATAGCACTTTTATTCGCTCCAACTGTACCATCTGAACCTAATCCCCAGAACTTACATGCTGTTATTCCCTCTGGAGTAGCATCTATTTCTTTTTTAGGTTCTAATGAAAGATAAGTTACATCATCTTCAATTCCTATAGTAAACCTATTTTTAGGCTTTTCTTCTTTTAAGTTATCAAAAACTGCTGCTATATCTGATGGATATGGATCTTTTGAACCAAGCCCAAATCTACCACCATATACCTTTGGTGGATTTTCCATTTCATTAACAGCTCTAACTATATCTAAATATAAAGGCTCGCCAATAGATCCAGGCTCTTTAGTCCTATCTAATACAGCTATCTTCTTTACACTCTTTGGTATAACTTTTAATAATTTTTCTATTGAAAATGGTCTATAAAGTCTTACCTTTACAAGTCCTACTTTCTCACCTTTACTTCTTAAATAGTCTATAGTTTCTTCAGCAACTTCTATCACTGAGCCCATAGCTACTAATATTCTATCTGCATCTTGATCTCCATAATAATCAAAACAATGATATTCTCTTCCAGTAAGTTCAGTTATCTTTGACATATACTCTTCTACAATATCAGGAATATCTTCATAGTATTTATTTAATGATTCAGTTAATTGGAAGTACACATCTGGATTTTGAGCTGTTCCTCTTATAACTGGATGATCCGGGTTTAATGCATTTTTTCTAAAATTATCTAAAGCTTCATAATCAACAAGCTTTGCAAGCTCATCATATTCTAAAAGCTCAATTTTTTGTATTTCATGAGATATTCTAAATCCATCAAAGAAATTTACAAAAGGCATTCTTGCCTTAATAGCAGTTAAATGTGCAACTGCTGATAAATCCATAACTTCTTGAACGGATCCTTCTGAAAGCATTGCAAAACCAGTTTGCCTTGCTGCCATAACATCTTGATGATCACCAAATATACTTAAAGATGAAGTTGCTATTGCTCTTGCAGCTACATGTATAACTGCTGGAAGCCTTTCACCTACCATCTTATACATATTTGGAACCATAAGTAATAAACCTTGTGAAGCTGTAAAAGTTGTTCCTAAAGCTCCAGCTTGAAGAGTACCATGAAGTGCACCCGCTGCTCCTGCCTCTGATTGCATTTCAACTACCTTTACAGGCTTACCAAATATATTTTTTCTTCCCTTTGCAACCCATTCATCTACATGCTCAGCCATAGGTGAAGAAGGTGTTATTGGATAAATAGAGCTTACTTCTGTTAAGGCATAAGAGACATAAGCTGCTGCAGTATTTCCATCCATGGTTTTTGTTCTTCTCATACTTATTATTCCTCCTTTGAATTTTCTAGTTATAAAATTATTTATATAAAAAAACTTTAATATTTTAAGTATTTGCATTGCTATCTTCTATTATGCAATTAATATTTTATATAGAAGTATAACGTAAATTTACTATACCAAATTTTTCTTGAGTTTAAAAGATAATAGTTATTTTAAAATAATAATTATGATTTTAACCAAAATAAAAGAGACTATTTAAAATAGCCTCTTACTGTATATTTAAAATCTACCACTTTAATTCTTTTTTCATTTCAATCACGAGTATATGTGACTTTTTATCTGCTTTTATTAAAATATCTTCTTCAACTATTTCAAGTGCATCTCTTTCATTAAGACTAATATTATTAATAGTAGAGTCTCCTTCTATTTGAACTAAATAAGCCTGTCTATTAGAACCAACTTGGAAATCTATTTCTTTTCCTTCCTCTAATTCAACTACATAGAAGTTTGCATCTTGATTAATCTTTATAGGTGCATTTCCTTCTTTACTTGATACTATATTAAGCCATTTATTTATTCTATCATCCCAATTAAATCTATAATCTCCATAAGCTGGCTTATATCCCTTCTTATCTGGAACTACCCAAATTTGAAGTAATCTTATAGTTTCATCACTAAGGTTTTCCTCACTATGATAAACTCCTGTTCCGGCACTCATATATTGAACTTCGCCTCTATATACAGTGTTTTTATTTCCCATAGTATCACTATGGCTTAATCCACCTCTAACAACATAAGATACAATTTCCATATCCTTATGTGGATGAAAATCAAATCCTGTTCCTCCTGCTATTAGATCATCATTTATTACTCTTAAAACTCCAAAGTTCATATTATCTATATTGAAATATTCTGCAAAAGAGAAATGAAATGTACTTCTTAGCCATCCTAAATCACTTTTCCCCATATTTCTATGATCTAATTTTCTTAACATAAATTTTCTCCTATCTTAAAACCTTAACTCTGTCTTCTATTGGATTAAAAGCTTTTTCTCCTGCTCCTTTTACAATCTTTCCAAAAGGCATTTGAGCTAACATCTTCCAACTTTCTGGTATATTAAATTCCTTCTTAACTTCTGCATCTATTAATTCAGTATAGTGTTGTAAACTTCCTCCAATACCTTCTGTTGCAAAAGCAGTCCAAACTGAAAATTGCATCATACCTGAAGTTTGCAATGCCCATACTGGGAAATTATCCTTATACAATTCAAATTGTTTTTGTAAGGATTCAACTACTGCAAAATCTTCAAAGAATAATACTGTTCCATATCCAGCCTTAAAAGAATTAATTTTTTCTTCAGTTGATCCAAAATCCTTCTCAGGAACTATCTTTCTTAAAGCTTCCATAGTTATATCCCAAAGCTTATCATGATGTTCTCCTAATAATACAACAGTTCTTGTTGTTTGAGAATTAAAAGCTGATGGTACATGTTTTACAACATCCTCTACTATTTCTACAATTTTTTCATCTGATATTGGTGACTCCTTGCTTATAGCATAAATGCTTCTTCTTTCTTTTATAGCTTCAATAAAATTTTTACTCATTTTATAACCTCTCCTTTTATATATAAATTACCTTTATATATTTTTTATTTTTATAAATTATTTTAATACTTTTCTTAACTTAATTAGATTTTCTAAAAGCTGTATTTTATTTTCTTCATCTAAATCCTTAAATAAGTTACTTATAAATTCTTTATGTTTAGGAAATATATGATGAATAAATTCTCTTCCCTTTTCAGTTAAAGATACATAAAAAACTCTTTTATCTTTATCACATTTTCTTCTAATAACAAAGCCCTTTTTTTCTAGTTTATTTATTACGTAAGTAATAGTTCCACTAGTTACAAGAATTTTTTCGGCTACCTTTTGTACTGGCTGATCACCTTTATGATATAGCATTTCTAAAACACCGAATTCACTAATATTTAATCCAAATTCTTGGACATTTTTCTCTATTTGAAAAAACAAATCATCATAAGTTCTTGCCATTGCAATAACTAGCTTTAAATTTACATCATTCATACATTCACCTACATTATCTTTATTTCAAGATAATTATAACCCTAAATTATCTTGAAGTCAAGATAATTATTGAAAATAATTTTCAATTAAATAAAAACTGCACACTTATACAATAATTGTATAAATGTGCAGCTTATATTATTCTTAAGCTTCTTTAGATAACTTTTCTAAATCCGCTATTATTACTTTAACTAAATCTAATTTTCCTTTAGCATAATCTTTTTCATTAAGCCAATCTATTCCTAATTCCAAAGCTTTTTGAGTTTCTTTATATTCATTTAATAAAGTTTTTATTAATTCTTCTCTCATATTATTGTAGGTTTACAATAAAGTTTGAACTAAATACTTACCATAAACCTTATTTTTATGTAAAATAAAAAATTATATTTTAAAACAAAGTTTGAACTAAATATTATTCTTTTTATCTTTCTTCATAATTATTTTTTACAATAAAGTTTGATCAAACTTCATATAATTTAAATTTCCTTTTAGAATAAAAAATATAAATCAATTCAGAAATTCTTGCTGTACTATCTCAATGTTTAATTACTCCTTTTTATCTTGCATCTATTGCACTCTTCTGTCTTTCTTCTAAATGAGAATTAATGATAAAATGATATATTCTAAAATATGATCCCTTTTTTTCAGGGTTCTCATGCTTCGTCAACAAAACATTATTCATAACTTTTGATTCCAAAATACCTCCTACCACCCCAAAACATTTTTCACCATTGACCTCTACTGAAAAATCCTTTAATATTTCTATTCTCTTAGCCAAAGCCGTATTAGGTTGGACACTTTTATTAAATAGAATAGTAAATCCAAACTGAACATCATTTGTCATATAGCCTATCAATTGTTTCAATTGTTTCTCATACTTACCCCATTCTTTATTTTCACCAATTGAAATAATTTTATAAACTCCATCTATATAAGTATAAATATAAAAATCACATTCTCCTATACATTTCTTAGCAAATCCATTAGGCATTTCTCTTGTTATAATTAAGTTATTGCTATGTAGATTTTCTCTAACTATATCTGCAATATCATCACTTAATTCAGTTTCCGATGTGTCTTGTAATCTCTTAGGATACTTTTCTCTTGCTTTAAGAGCATTATATATTTGCTTTATAACTAATTGTTCGTTATTAAAATTCTCATCTTCTTTACTTAATAATTCAAATCTCCCTTTAGCCATGTAGTATTCTTTCTTTTTATCATCAGGTAACAACTCAACATAATCATCTAAATCATTATCATAAAGTTCCTTAATCATTGGTCCATAACTTTTGTAGGCTTCTACATAGCTTGCTAGAAATTCATCTAAAAAATCCCAATCACTAAACATAAAACTCTTATATTCTTCAACATTATTAATATTATCTGAAATGTACTTATCATCATCTGTTATAATCTCTTTCTCACCAACTGCCTGATCAAACTCAAAATCGGAAACGTCTATCCACCATTCTAACAGATGAAATAAAGCATATTCTTGCAATGGTGTTAAATCATGTTTATATGTATCAGTTGTATACTCCATAAGCTCTTCTACTGTTTCTATGCACCTATTAATATTCTTTCTTAGATAATGTTTTGGAAATATTTCTGCTAAAAAAGTTTCAAAGTCCATCGCTTTACAAGATTCAGTAAATAACTCTAATATTAAATAAATATTTTCATTAACTTTATTTAAAATGCTTTTTGAAACTTCACCATATACATTAATCATATATAATACTCACCCACTCTTATTATTTTAATCTTAACACTTTAATCATCTTTAGTAATATTTTTTCTTTAATTAATTTTCCCATTTCTTCTGCAATTTTTCTAAAAGAATTGTACTGATTCATCTTCTTAAAATTTCTCTAGTAATTTTCCTTTTATAGTTATTTATAAAGTATTATTTTTCATACTACAAATATTTTTAATAATTACTTCTTTATTTTCATTAAGTTTATCTATATGTCTAATAACTCTTTTACTCTTAAATAAGTGGAATCGAAAATGCATTGAATATTCCAGACGAAAAAATTTTTAATAAAAATAAGCTATAATACGAAATACTTGATATTATAGCTTATTTCAACTTCATAGTTATACTTATATTTTATAATTACAACAATACTAAATTATTAAATCGAAATAATATTTTTAAATACTTATATAAACTACTTTTCATAATCTCACTTATTATCGATATAAATACTAGTTAACTCCTAATGCTTTAAATACAGCATCAATTGGATCTGAATAGAATATAGGTTGTATTTTTATTAATAATTCTGCTGGAACAGTTTGAAAATCAGTAATGGAACCTGCTGGAATTAATACTTTTTTTGCTCCTGCATCTACGCATACCTGTATACAATTGGCAAATTCAGCTACCTTCATTAAGGTTCCACCATAGTTCATATTACCCAATACAATTAAAGATTCTTGGACTGCTCTTTCTAAAGAAGCCGAACACAATCCTATAAATTGTGCTACTGCAAGTTCAGCAGTAAGCCCTATCCCCTGTAAGTCACTTATGTGCATTAAATAATCTTTAGTTTTAATAGAAATTGACGCACTAACGCCTTTACTATTGGCAGTAAAATATCTAAAAGCTGTATCAAGACTTTCTTTGGCTTCTCTATCAGATCCAACCCCTGATTTTTCAAACTTACCACATCCTGATACTACTTGATTTTCTATTTTGTAGACACCTATCATTCCATTATTTGAATGTCCTACTGTATATATATGTCCTGGCTTTCCTAATCCTTCTGGAATTAATTTTCCTCCACCTTGTTCTGGCACAGATACATATTCCTCTTGCATAGTTTCTCTATCTATATAGGAAAAATTCACATCATAAAATTCCATACCACCAATTTTCTTTAGCTGTTCCTTAACTCTTCTTCTACCTACTAAAGCGTACTTTAATATTTCTTCTATATCCTCCTTATTAAATTCACCATTAGGATATATGAGTTTTATTAATCCTGATACGGTTTTTTTAACAGCAATTACATCTCTTTGATTTAAATTATTACCCAATTTAAAGTATTTATCTAATGTATCTGTAAATGTACGTTTTCTCATTTCTCTAAAAAATTCAGATATATAGTCTGAAATAAATCCATATTTGTCTGTAAGTAGTTCTGGCCTCATCTTTGGTATTTCCCATCCTGGCAAATAAAAATGAATTCTATCAAAAAAAGCGGAATCACTAGACATTTCTTCTGGAAATGGTGCAAATAAATGAGAGGTTTTTATTAATGTATCTACACTTTGATTAATATTACCTACAAAAACCATTGATGCTGAAGCATTTTTTTCTTCCTTTCCTCTCGCAAATGATCCTGATGCCATATAATCCTTCATTATTTGAATGCCATCTTTATCTTTAAACCTTATACCAGCAACTTCATCAAAAGCTACTGTATCCCACATTCCAACAAGTCCTACTTTTCTTGTAGACATATTATAGAATAAATTAGCTACCGTACTTTGCCCACCAGATACAAGTATAGAATTTGGAGAAAGCTCTTTATATATATGAGATTTTCCTGTACCTCTTGGTCCAAGTTCACACATATTATAGTTATTCTCCACTAAAGGAACAAGCCTTAATAATATGTGCCACTTTACATTTTCCTCTAATTGAGTTGGCTCCATTCCTGTTGATCTTATAAGTAAATCAATCCATTCTTTCTTAGATAAACCTTTTCTACCTTCAAATATCTCTTCAATATCCATATTAGGCATTTGAATAGGCTTTAAGTTTGATATGCTAAATGGGCTCATATTTTTAGCTTCTTCATCAAAGTAATAATCCATTTTTAAAATACACCATATACCACCTTGAAGCAGCTTGTCATATTCTTTTACATAATGAGGTGATATTGGTACTCCATTTAAACCTAAATTTGAAAATTCTGCTTCATAAATATCCTTTTTCTCATTTAATTTAACTGTTATTTTATCAATAACACTATATTGTCCTAGTTCTCTTATCTTTGATTTTATCTTCTCAGCTTCATCTGGTCTTACATAATTATCACTTAGTATGCTTTTAACTCTCTCTATTCCAAGTTCTATTGTATCTTTATCATCAGTTGCACAATACATTCCAAGTAAATATTCAAGAACATAAACAGGGACATTGAATCCCTGTTTCATAGATTTAGTTAAGTCTTTTCTAACTGTTCTCCCTAAAAAATATTTGTTTACTTTTTTATCCAAATCAAATTCAACACCTTGTTCTTCCATTTACTACTCCCCCCTTTTTTAAAAGAAATCATCAGCTATTGCTATATCAATAATAAATGCTATTTCATTTACAATAATATCTTTATCTAAGTTTCTAACTACTAATCTATAATTCTCTCTCTTGCTATAATTTTTTTGTTTAAGTTTCATCCTTACAATGTGATTTCTCTCATCTGGTCTATCATTCTTACTATCAGCTATAATTTTTTCTTTATTTGATATTATATTATCATCAGCATCAACCATATAAACTTCATATGTTGCTGATATAAATTCTTCAGATACCTGTTCTACTTGAAAAAATGTTAATCCAAACTCTGGTGTAGTAATCCTATTTCTAGTACTTAATAATTTTAAAGTAACATCTTTTGACTCTTTATAATTTTTATATGTTGATCTCTTATGTTTATAGAAAATAAGTGGCACTATAACTTCTTGTAGTGTAGTTCCTCCATGAACATAATTAGATCCTCCACCTTGAGTTTTAAATCTTATATCTGATTTAGGAATATAAGCAAACATTCCTTTATTTTCCTTCCCCAAATAATCAAGTCTTATTTTGAATAAACCATCCATATCTATATTCTCTTTTGTTATAATACTACGCCTATTTCTATCTATAATATTAATTTTTTCTTTACTTATTTTACTTGACTCCTCTAAAGGACTTCTTTGATATAAGAATCCATGGTCTGAAGTAACAAATATATTTACTCCTCCAAGCCATCCTGTTATCTTTTCTCTTAGCCAAAGTATTTCCTCTATAGCTCTCTCTGCTGCAATAAAAGTATCTTTCTCTGTATTAGCCTTATCACCAGTAGCATCTATAATATTATGATATATATATACTAATTTGTAACCTTTTAGTAATTCATTAAAATCTACTTTATTCTTAGGAATATTATTAAATTCTATTGCTATACTATTTTTAAAGTTATTAGTTAATATATTCTTTCTATTTTCCAAACCTGCACTGTCATTTCCGTCAACAAATACTCTCCCTGTATCTGTTATAGATATATCTTTATTAGGTAAAAGTGATGCCATTCCTATCTTAGTTATGGATGGAATTGAAGTTATCATTGGTTGAATTTCACTTGAACCGACTACTATTTGATTAAACCTATCATTAATCTCTGTTCCTATTTCATATCTTAAAGCATCTGATATTATAACAAATACCTTATTACCATCATCAAGCATTTTATTTATTTTTTCTTTATAGAAATCTCTTTGATTAATTACCCCTGGAACTCCCCAGTAATTCGTGTATTCATCAGTAAGTTCATAATTCCAAGCAGTCAATAATTCTGATAAATACCAATTTACATAAATGTTTTCAACAAGGCCTTTAAGTCTGTTCATTATTTCACTTTCAGGTCTTATATCATAGTTTAAATAAAACTTTCTATAATAATAATCAAATATATATAACTTCTCTGAATATTCCTTAACTAATTCAACTGCTTTCTTTTGAATAATGCCATTTTTATATTCTCTTTTAAGTCTTGCCATTTCCAAGTAGCTCAACAACGCTTCATAAATATTTTTATAGTCATCATAGAAATTTTTAGTTCTTCTTGAACCTATTAAACTAATGAAATATTCATAATCTTCTCTTTCATCTTCAAGACCAGAAAGGATATATTTTATTATTTCTCTATCAAAAATTTTCAATATATCTATATCTTTAAATTCTTCTATATCGAGCTTTTCTATAACACTAGATATATTTAAATCTTTTTCATAGTTATCAGCATATTCAATATAATAGTATGATTGTGATTTATGATTTATCCAATGATCTATAAATACTATACAATTAGGTTTACTACTTCCTATATAGCTTTTTAAACTACTTAATTTTTCTTCTTTTATGAAACTGCTTAAAGCCGTAGTAACTATTAAGTTAAATAATTTACTTAAGCAATTACCCTTAAGGTTATATCCATAGTATAACTTACAATAATCCCAGAATAATTCTTCTACTCCATAGTTCTTAATATCATTATACATAGGGTTTTCTTTTTCGTTTATTCCTTCACAAAGTATTGATTTAACTATCTCTTCAAAATCTAATATTTTAACTTTACTTATAGATGCTAGTATTCCTAGCTCTAAAGTTTTATTTTCATTTACACTACTTACTAACTTTCCAAAATTACTACAGTTTTTATCTATTGAGAAAAATCCTTTATATTTTGAAAATACATGCCTTAAATTATCTTCTATATTTAAATCTCTCATAATCATAGAAGTTTTATCAGCATAAAAGCTCTGACTATATAATGTTATATCAGTAATCCAGTTATTATTTTCTTCTTCAAGTTTATTAATATATATTAAGTAATTACTTTCTGTATCTTCTTCTTCTAAAAGATACTTTGTATAAAAGTAATTATCATCTGATAACTTATGAATTTTCACATTATCTATAACAACTTTATCTATAATATCTAAAAAATCTTTATCATAATCATACCAAATGATTATTTTTCTTGTTTCCCAATACTCTGGAGGCTTTGAAAATTCTTCTTTTAAAGCCTTAACAATATTATTTAGTTCACTCATTATTTCCTCCCATTATAATAATTCCTTTTCATATTTTATCCAACATCACTACTTAATATTATATAGAATGTATTAACAAATACAAAGAAAAAGAGCCAAAAAGCCCCTTCTCTTATTGCTCTATTTTATTTTACTCACTAAATCACCAAATAATCCATGGTTATAAATAACCCCATCATCTAAATCAATTTGAATTTGCTTATCTGCCATATGACGTAATTTTTCATGGAATACCTTAAGTTCATCAATTTGTTTTTCTACAATTCCAAGCTTTTTCTTAGCATCCTTTTTATCCTTAATAGTTGCGTCGCTATTTAAAGTATCCATTAAATCTTTTTGCTCTACTTCTAATTTATTTTGGAGAGGTTGAACATAATCAATTCTCATTTTAGATAATAAATTTTTATCTATTCTATGCATATAAACTAAGCAATTAAAGGCTTTATTCTTACCAGAAGTAAATAGCCAATATATAGGACGTTTCTTATACATTTTACAATGCTCGGTAAAGAATTCATTAGCAAAATATCTTCTTATAGCTTCTTTTGAACTTTCATTAGATTTCTTTCCAATAGATTCAGCAATAAAATCTATATTTTCTGAAAAATATTCATCACCAAATGTAACTTTTAAAAATTCTTCAAATCTAAACATAACATCATCTTCAAAATATTTAGTTTCACTATTTAAAACTGGAATTATGTTATCTTCATCTGGCATAAATTTGTTATACTTACTAAGATCAAATTTCCCACCTGCGAAAATGAGTCCATCTTTATCTTGTGAATATCTTCCAAATACACAACCTATAAAATATGATAAAAGTGATTTTATATCTGTATCAACATCTGCTCTTCTTATTGTTATATGCTTCTCTTCCACTTCTGGGGTTATATCTTTTTCAAGACCATATATTTCTATAAATATTTTATTTAAAACTTCCTCATTATTCTTTATAATATAAAATTCATTTTCAGTGATTTTACTCCAATTATTAAAAGCTTCTTCTATCTTCCCATTACTTTTATATATCAATAAAAAATGCTTCTTAAAATCCCATGATGTTTCAAAAGAATCCCAATCATTTATACTTATTTTTACATTCTGTTCAACTAAATCTTTAATAGTAATTTTAGTATTTTCACTTATTCTTTCTTCATTAATATATGGTAGATTATTAATATCTTTATTTTGGACAGAAATAGTTGGATTAAGCATATCTAAGAATTTTTGAATAACTTTTGAATTTGTCAAACCAAGAATAAAAAACATATTTTCTTCTTTAGGAAACATCATAGGCCCCTTATTAGAATCAAATAAAAATCCTTTTTTGCTATATCTAAACGAATTTAAACCTGCAGTAAGCCCAGTCCAAGTTATACCTTTATTAAAATATTTATCATAACCATTAAGAACTCCTGTATCTTTGATTTCCTCACCATTTTTATAAAAATTTACAATAAGCTCATTATTTCCATACCACCTTCTAAATGCACCTCCCTTATTATATGGGAACCATTTTAATTTCGATAACTTGCTCATTTCCGTATCAACTATATCAAATCCTATATTTTTATTTGATACTTCAAACCAAAACTTTAAAAATCTTTTATTATCACCAGTTTCTAATCCTCTTCTTGCTAGTGTAATATCTGAAAGTTTTTTATTATTTTTAAATATTTCATTAATCTTGCTACTTGCCCAAAAAGCTATTGGACTTCCAGGTATATTTCTGAAGCTATTACTATTTGTGCTATATCTATAGCTTACTTTTGGATTTTTTATTGCTTCTAATACTTTTTTAGGTTGGTTGTCTGCTCCTCTAAAATCTGATAACTTAATATATTCACCCAAAGTGTCAGTTTTATACTTTCTAGTAGTAAATGTACATACTTGCACACAAGCTTCTGGAAATGCATTATATTCTAATTGAATCAAAGTAGAAATTTCCAAATTATCAATTACAAACTCTCTTAACTCAGTATACGATGTTATAAACATCCATGTATATGGTGTTAGAAATCCTAATTGTCCATTTGTACTAACTTTTCTAAAACAATGCTCCATAAACGCTGAAAACAAATCTGATTTCGTATTTTCGTATTTTTTATTTATATAATTTGATAATATAGGGTTCATATATTTACTCGCCATATATGGTGGATTAGTAACTAAAATATCATATGTTTTCTCCATTATATTAGATTGTTTTATCAATTCTTCTAATATACCTATCCAATTCTTTTTAGTATTTTCTCCCCAAATATCTACTATTTCAATATTTTTGTTAATTTCATTGTCAAACCCATCCAACTGCGATTCTTCTTTTATTTCTTCTAATCTTTTTTCTAAAAATTCTCTATCAAACCCCTCTATTTTAGTCAAAGAACCAAATGTATTTGCATTTTTCAAGCTCTCTACAAATGCTTTTAAATTATCATAATTTTCTCCACTTTCTTCACCAGCTAAGAAAGCTATATTATCATGTAATGATGAATTCTCATCTTCATATAAAATATTAGTTTCTTGTATACAAGCTACATTTAATTTAATGTATTTTCCGTCTCTATCAACCGTTCTTTCTATTTTTCTCAAAAGAAGTTTATCATATGACATACCTTTCATTATTACAGAGAAACAAGCTAACTGATAAGCTCTTCTATCTATATCAAGTCCATATAGATTTTTCTCTATAATATGCATTGGTATATCTCCTCTTGAGTATCCACATCTACTATATATCTCATAAAGAACATCAAACATATAAACAAGTATATGCCCAGAGCCACAAGCTGGATCAAAACATTTAATATCTTCAACTTCTAATTCTTTATTTAAATAAGGTGCTATTTTTTCATCAAAATTTGGTTCTTTTTCAGGATTTTCTAAATAAAATTCCCAATTTTCTTTTAAATCCTCATCTTCTTTATGCGATTCTATCCAATATCTACCAAGTGTATTTTGAACCATATATCTTACAATCCAATCTGGTGTAAATAATTGAGTTGCAAATGGTATTTCATTCTTTTTATATTTTTTTTTGGCCTTAATAACCCTATCTTTTTCTTCTGAGATATAATATTGATATAACCATCCTATTATTTCAACATTACTCCAATCATCTTCTGTTATACTTTCAATATCTATTAAAGTCTTAAAGAATTTGCTACTTATAACACCTGTAGGAAATAATAATTCTGCATAATGTCCTATTTTTTCAAACATAAATGGTAATGATTTATTTAATTCACTACATTGAAGTTCAACTAAATAACTATATAGTTCTTCATTTTTATTAGCAACCTTTAACTCATAAACTAAATTTTTATCAATTGGTAAATTAACATTCATCGCTTCTGTTATAATTTCTGGAGTATTACTTCCATCCCTTGAAGCTAAAACATTCACCCTACTTTGAAGATACCCGTTTACCTCCATATATCTTAATGCAACAAATCTATTAAACCAAGTATAAGCAACTTCTTCTATTACTTCATTAAATCCGTCTCTATCTTCTTTATTTATCTTTTGAATTTTATCAATTAATGCAGTTCTTTGACTTGCTTCCTCTTTAGATAAAGTTCTTTTTTGATTATTAAACTCTATTATAACATCTTCATTTTTTATAAAGGTTTTATCTCCTTTAGTTTCCCTGTCTTTATCGGAAATATCTTTTGTTATACCATATAAAGATGCTTTTAATGATATTTTATCTCTTAACTCATTTCTTGCATCAACAGCAAACTTTTTAAGTAAAGCTTTGTTTAAAGTCTCGCTCATATTATCCTCCAATATTTATAAGTAAGGAGATGATACTCTTCCCTCCTATAATCTTTTAATCTTCTATTTCAATCTCTTTATTGCTTCTTATAATCTTTTTAAGCTGCATTGATAATTCTCTTATATAAACATCAACTTCTTGCTCGGTTTTAATAGATTTAACATTTAACAAACTTGATACTTTAACTTTTTCTATTACTTTCTTAGGTCTTTCAACAGGAACATTACAAATTGTGGCTGTATTAGTAGTATTTAAAGATTTAGTTTGTAACTGCTTATCCCTTTCCTCTGTCGCTTTAATATCTTTAGCTATTATCTTCTCAAAGTTTTCCCTTTTTCTACTACTTTGAGTTATTTTAGCATCAATTCTATAAATATCTTTTTGTTCTCTTACTTCTGATATTAATAAATCATATTCACTTATTAATCTATCCTTCGTACTATAAGAAACCCCATATTGATTTGATTGAAGTTTTAAGAATTCATAATCAGAATTTACAGAGCTTATTGCTTCTTCTCTCTTTTCTTCAAGCTTTTTCTCTAATTCGGCTTCAATTTCATCTACAAATGATATTATTTTTCTTATATCTTTATAAGGAATTGGATTGTTTAATATTTTATTTAGCTTTTCTAAATTGATTAATATATCCTCAGTTAAATAATCTTTGTTATTTTGGCACTTTTCTGATGTTAATAACCCTTTATCAAATATCTCTCTTTGATTATTAAAGAAATCTATAGGTAATTCTACATCCTGAACCCATTCTAAAAGTTCAAGTTCATTATTAATTAACCAATTAAATAGTGATATATTCTCCCTAAATTCCTTTGATTCATTAAATAACTTTCTACCTTTTTCAAATAATGATTTTCCTGGATACTTTTTGTTAGTGTATAGTTGTAAGTTACTTTCAATATTCTCCAGCTTTCTTTCTATACTTTTTCTTAATTCCTTAGCTATCTCATCTTCATTTCTACTATCTGACGTTTCTTTAAAAAGCTCCATTGATATGTTTTTAACTTGATTTACTATTCTTTCATCAACTTTAACTTTTTTATTCACAATAACTCTATCTATATTAGAAGTTTGTGTTAAAGCTTCTGCTGTCTTTCTTGGTTCATCAACAGTTAAGAATTCGCCATTTAACTTACATCTAATCTTTTCATCAACTAATAATTTAGCTAAAACCCCTGCAACATCTAATGAATCCCAACCATATGGCTGTGTTGTAAATCTGTTAACTAAAGATTTTACTCTAACTTGCTCCATTGATTCTGTAAGCTTTATAAAATCATCAACTTCTTTTTCTGCTATTTCATTATTATACGATTCTACTGATCCTAATGTTGTTTGTTCTTCACTTGTTTTTAATATATATATAATATCATCTATACTTTCAGTTTTAGTTTTAATATAATCAATATTTAAATAAACAAACTTACAAAGATTACTTAATGCATTCTTAATCTTATCTGCTGCTGAAGCACCTTTTATATCTACTTTTTCACCATAAATATAAAACTCCGCTTCCATTATTGCATTTTCTAATTTTGACAAGCAAGTAGTTCTTCTTTGTCTTCTTTCATCTTTCTTATCTGCAATAATCTTTTGCTTATTAGTTGGTAAGTTATCTATATTAGTTTTATCTATATATGACTCTATTTTCATAGCTTGAGTTAACTCATCAATATACTCACCATCTTTTAACTTAATAATAACTTCCTTATTGTTATAGGAATCCATTTTTAGTGCTTCATCACTTTTAAAATAGTTATCTGCAAGTCTTGATAATATACTTACTCCAAACTCGTGTACATTGTTTCCGCTTGGTATTCCATCCATTTTCTTATTATAATCTTTATCATATTTAAGCTTATTATTTGTTATAAATCTAAATTTCTTTTGATCGTATATTTGCTTAAATATATAGTCACTAAGCTCCTTACTTACTTTGATATCCTCTACCTTTTCTAAAGCAATATCTCTATTAACATCTTGTTCGTCATCAGTTAAGAATACATAAACATCTCCACTTTTTTGGATAAGGTTTTCATCTTCGATCTTTTTTAATGCTTTTTCTACTTTTAGCCTTAAGCCTTGCTTATCAACATTTATATTATCAATCATTAACGTTGTTATATTTTCTAAATTAGCTGGTAATTCATCATTTAGATATTTAAGCATAAATAAAAGCTTTAATACTCTTATATTAAATTTATCATCTTTCAAATATACATTCTTTGTTGCTGCTCTATCAATAACTCTTGTTATTGTTGGATTTAAAAATTCAACTATACTTTCATAGAATATATCAAATGGTATTAATAAACCTTCATCACTATTACTATAAATTTGAACTGATTCCTTAAAAGCTGATAGCATTGAACGTTCTCCCTCTGATAAATGCTTACCAGAGTTACCATGCTTTCTTACTTGCTCAAATACGCTTTGTAAAACTTTAAATTGATATGGTACAAATGGATATGTTTCAATAAAATCATTTTCATCTGAATAACTTAACAAATCCTTTCTTGCTCCGTCAAAGCTTATAATATTCCTTAATGTTGTATTTTCTTCTCTGTAAATATTACTTAACAGCATTTTAGTATTTTCTGTTTTTTCTAGAATTCTCTTTTTTATAACTTCATCAACACTCATTGAAGACATAGATAGCTTAGTGTCAAATCTTCCTTGTATTTTTGAGAAGTCATCTTCTTTTACATTAGTACATACAGCATCAATTTTTTCTTGTGATGTTACTATAACCCATGCTTTTCCTTTACATTCACTACTTAATTTCTCAGTAATAGTTTGAAGGTTTAACATTAAACTTCCATTATTACCAATATACTGACCAATTTCATCTGCTAAAAATATCAAATGAAAATTATCACCTTTAGTATCTAAATATTCTTTAACTTCTTTTGCAAATGTTTCTATATCAACAGAATAGTTAACTACAGAATTTTCTAAGTATTCAATAGCATCTTCATTCGGTATATTCATTGAAACTGCTATAGCTTCTGCTACATACTTTTTATCTAAGAAAAAACCATTTCTCCTATCTATCCACTTAAATCCTCTTATTCTTTCAAATTCAAGCTTAAACTTATCATATACACCATCCTTTATAAGGGTTCTTTCCATATTAGCAACACCTGGAATAGTATCACATAAACCTCTATGTTCATCGAATACTTTTATAAATACTTTTAAAATAGCATTTTCCTTACCCTTATTATCTACTGGTGATTTTGAATCTATATTAAATAATATAGTTTCAGTTTCTATTTTACTAATCCTTTGTATTTCTGCAAGTAACATTGGATCTTCTATCTTACTTTTGAAGTAATCAATAGCTTTTTTCTCACCTACAGATTTATTAGATAAAAGGTATGATAAAATCTTTAAAAAATGTGATTTACCACTTCCAAAGAAACCTGATATCCACACGCCCATCTTAGTAGTATCTCCATCTACTCCCTTGGCATAATTATTGTAAAACTTAGATAAATGCTTTGCTATTTCTTTAGTTACAACATACTCTTCAAGTTCATTATCTATTTTATCTGTAAAATCTACTTTTATAACTCCATCAATATCTCTTTTAATGTCTCTTAAAAACATATTTTCTATTTTCATTATTTAATCCCCCTATATACCTAATCAGTTATTGGAAATGCTCTATAATAATTGTCGTCCATAAATTTATTAAACAAAGTTAAATCCTGCCCAGTATATTCCCCTGGATAAAACATGACTAACGGTTTTTTCCCTAATACTGAATGTAATCTGTTTAAAATGTTATGTGAACGCATAAATGGATATATTTTACCTACTCCAGTAATAAATATTACTTTATATGAATCAAAATCTTCTTTTATCTTATTTACATACATTTCTTGACTAATAAATGAAGTTATAGCCCTAAATATATAATCCTTATCATCTGTTTTTTCCATATCCATTATCTGTTCAAATATATCCTGTTCATTTAAAAACTGTATAAACATTTTATACAAATCATACTCTTTTATATAATTATCATCTGCTCTATTAAAATCCTTTATTATTAGATCCTTATAATATCTAACTTTAATTTCATCCTTAGGATTATAATCAAAAACATAAAAACTTAAGTCATTTCCAGTACCCCTTCCATTTAGAAATTTATCATCTTTAAGTTTTTCCCGAACTTCCTTAAATCTATCATCCAATTTCAAAAGCTGTCCCTCCCTAATCTATAGGTTTTCTCCCATGGCTAATACATATTTTGCATCGCCTTTCTTTACTAGGTATTCCTTTAACCCTTGTGACATAATTAATTTATGTACTTCTCCTGTTTTTAAATTAAGAATCTTCGCCTCACTTAATATTTTTTTAATTACTTGCTTCAATTTTTGAATAGTTGCATCAGACCACTTTGTGATCTCTTCATTTTGTTCAGCCTTATGTTCAAAATAAATATTTATATCCTTTTTTTCTATTATTTCAGAATTATTTTGTAACTTTTCTTTTACCACTTCATTCATAAATTCAAAGAAAAGTCTATCATTCTTCATAATTGCATATAAATTTATTACAACTCCATCCACTAAAGGATCATCAATTAGTATATCAATTAACGTGTTGTCTAATACATTTACTCGTTGTAATAATGGAGTTAATCTTCTAGTTATGCTAGATTTAAATTTATATTGAAATAAATTTTCTTCTAAAACTATTTTTCTTATATCTTTATCAGAAAAACCTTCTCTTTTTAATTTTGCTATAATTTTAAATTCATATAATAAAAATGATTCTCCAGTTAGTTTTGCACTATATTCTTTATTATTCATATAAAATTCGCACCATCCTTTAAAATAATTTTATCATACATTTCAATAAGCTATAACACTATAAATAAAAACATTTGTATTTAAATTAAATAGAAACGCTTATGATATCTTAGCTTACAATTGTAAAAATAAAATATACATGAACGTTTCTGAAACTAATTATAATACATAATTAATTAATTTGCTTATTTTTATCATTTATTAAGAAATTAATAACACTTGATAATTCTATAATAGGTATTATTTTTTCCGTTCCATATTTTAATAGCCATTGTCCCTTTTCGAAACATAATTTTAGTTCAATCCCATCAACTAATGTTTTTCTGTCATTTATTTCCAAATCAACTTTCCAACATACAATACAATCAAATGTCATGTAAGGATGCTCATGTTTAAATAAATTACTTAAAAGATATTCTATTTCAACAAGTAAAGTTTCACCTTCATTATTTAAACATATCAAATCAGTAGTAGATTGAAGTGAATAATGTGCAATAGAATCAATTATATTTATATATCTTTTAAACTTAGGATTACTTAATAATGCTGACAATAACAAAGCTACTTGAGCTTCATTATCTGGAATACGTTTTATAGATATATTTTCTAAATTTAAATTTTCTAACTTACTAAAGTCTTTAATTCTTTGTTTTAGATTTATACTTTTTTCTTTAATAGTAAAATTTATTTCTTCTTGTTTTCTCATCTTAAAATATGTTGATTGTGTACTTGGTAAAATATCATTATTTATTATTTCTTTAACCATTAAATAAATCCATTTTACTTTAGGATCATCGTCATTACTTACATTATTTCTATCTGCAGTAAGCTCAAAATTTTGTGAGTTAACTAATATATGAAAATGATGATAATTCGGATCCGATATAAGACTTGATTTTTTAGTAAATGGAATAAAATCCTTTGCCAAATATATTCCAAATCTTCCTTTTAATCTTTCACTTTGTCTTAACTTACATATTGATTTTCTACAATTGACTCCTGACACAGTACCATACATCTGAAAAGAAACATATTCTCCATTTATATTTGTACTCCTATGATAGGGTCCAAAATGTCTACAATAGTTTACAGATCTTTCATATATCTTTTCATTATTATCTACTAATGGATTTTCTTGGGGAGGAAAAAATTGATGCGCACCAGCGATTTCTTCTCTAATATCAAGAATGCAATCATTTATAAATATTCTTGGAGCAACTTGCATGTTCTTTACATAGCAGTTTAATTCAGGATATGTAGCGAATATATTCTTGAAACTTCCCCCTGCAGTAAACCAAAGAATATAATCTTTTATTGTTTCTAAATTATAGTATTTTTCTGGATTATCAACCAAATATCCTTCAATAATTATTTTAGTACCATCCTTTCCAATTATGGAATCTTCAGTCTCGATTGTATATGTAGGAATTTCGTTATTGATTAGGAAAAACCAAGGTTCCTTCATTTCTGCTATCAGTCTTTTTGAATTATTTTTTTGTGTTATTACCGTTATTTTTCTACTTTTGAAAAATATCTTAGTTCCTAATCCCTTTTCTCCTATATTTCTTTTATCTTTCCTTGAATCACCTAAATTAAAGAAACTTTCTAATTCATTTTTATTCATTCCACACCCATCGTCAGTAAAAGATATACAAAATACTCCATCTAAATCCCTATAGATTTCAATATTTATATTCTTTGCTTCTGCATCTACTGAATTACTTATTGCTTCTCTAGTTACTTCTAATGGATCTATTAAATTTTTAACTATTTCTTGAAATAAAGATATATCCTTAACTAACGGTCTATAGACTTCCATTTATATCACCTCAAATAAAATTTTCAAAATGTGTGGTTACCACACATTTTATTTTGTTCATTTTATTACAATTAATACATAAAAAATGAATTAGGACTGATATTATGGAAAAAAGAAATATTATTGGTGATAATGTTAGAAGATTAAGAAAACAACAAAAACTTACACAAGAAGAACTTACTGCTAAACTTCAAACAGTAGGATTAGATATTGATAGACCAATGCTTACTAGAATTGAATTGAAACAAAGAGAAGTTTATGATTATGAAGCATTTAAGATAGCAAAGGCACTAGATGTAGAAATTGAAGAACTTTTTAATGAAAAATAAGCAATAATACTAAATATTCAGTATTATTGCTTATTTTTATTAGAATCGTATTAATTAAATTCATTTTAAGTTCTATCAACTTCTTCTCGATATATTATTATAATATTCTCTATCTCATCTTTTATTCCTATAGATATTTTATTAATATTTATATTATTATTTCTCAGAATTGCTGCCCTTGAAAAATTTTTTCTTATATTATCATCATTTTCACAAAAATTTCTGACCCTTCTTATTCTAAACTCATCAACACTCTCAATTATATTAAGTAAATATTTTTTTGATTTTGGCAACTTATCTATTTTAAATCTTATTCTCTGTTCAATTCTTTTTTCTATAGATCTGAAAGTAATCTTAATAGGTTTATTCTCATTAATTATTTCTTCGTAAGCAACCTTTATTTTTTCTAAAATTATTTTATCTTGTTCCTTAAAATCAATCCCTTTTACATGCATCTTATTAGCTTTAGCCTTTGGTAAATTTTCACTTAACCATTCTTTATTATTTTTCATTAGCCATGAATATTGTTTTTTAAATTTTTTAGAAATATCACTTCTTAAACATTCCGGATTATTCTTAATAAATGCAAGAATATCGCTTGTATAAACACTAAAAAAATCTCTCCTTTTTTCGATGCTATACTTAGGTTTATCTTTGAACTTATTATGTTTTTTATAATAATCTACAACTTCATATTTAACTCCTAATCTCTTTCCTATATAATTATTACTATATCCTAAATTTATCAATTTTATAAATTCATGTCTCCATGCATTACCAAAATCTATTACTTTATCCTTGCTATAAATATTATCTTTTCCATTAAAGCCTTCTTTTCTTCTATATGTATAACCACATTCCTTACATTTAAATATTCCATTCATTAACACACTTCTATATGAATTTCGTATTTGGTATTCTTTAACAACCAATTTTCTATAATTAATACATATAGGGTTTAAACATGGCCATGGTCCATCTCCAAAAACTTTTTTATTCCTTTTATATTTAAAAAACTCTTCAACTTCTCCTGATAAGAATATCATTAATAAAATACTCTTTATACTGTTAATAGAATTGAGCTTTTTTCTAAATATTCCCTTAATCCAGTTAGAATAATCCTCACAATCTGATTCAGAAAAAAATATTTTTAAAAAACTATTCCCATAAAAAATATTAAAATCATTTATTAGTTTTTTTTCCTTTATATATTCCTTTTCTGTTGTATAACCTCTAATTCTTAGAATATCATAATATCTTTCTATAATAGTTTCTTTATTATATTTCAAATTATTAATATTCATAATATATTCTATTCCATTGGAAACCTTTATTAACTTTTCTTCCAAATCACTTTCATAGTAAGAAATATCTTCACTTTTTATTTCTTCATATTTAAGCGTAATAAATTTATTTTCTTCATCTATTTTAATTGGATAAAAATTTAATTTACATTTATGTTTTGAACATATTAAATATCCTTCAAACTGATGTATTCTGTGAAAATACGCTTCACCAAACTTATGGAAATCCTCTTTAGCACATAATGGACAATATCTATCCTTTATATAATCTCTCAACTTACTTTTATTAATTGAAAATTTTGTATATATCTTATCATTTCCCTTATATTTCATATAGCTTATTACTTCTTTTTGTATTTTTTCAGAACAAAATAGTGCATATGCTATAAATACAGTATGATTAAAAATAAAATATTCAGAGGTGTACTCTTCATTATTTAATTGAAGTTCTAAATAATTTAATCCTGCTGGGAAAAGCTTTGCTACAAGCTTACTTCTTCTTCCTGAAAGTTCTTCAATTGTATCCTCATTCTTGTAATTTCCTGAATAAAAATGATATCTTGCATATATATGTCTTATACTTTCATCAGGATATGGATCAGTAAAAAATGTTAACATTAATTTCTCCCTTAACTTATCTTAAGTTATCTTTATATAATTTTTTCTATACAATCACTTTTTATTTCAATATATTGAATCAAGCAATCTTTAATATCGTTAAATTGGTTTGTTCTAATAGCAGCAGTTCTTTGTATCTTCCATAATTTAATTTCTTCATTATTTTGAATAAGGTTATCAATTATAACTTTACACCTTCTTAATTGGAAATCTTTAGTGCTTTCAAATACTTTCTCTAAAAAATTCCTTGTAAGCGGTAATTTTTCTATTTTCTTTTCAATATTATCTAATATACCTAAAGACTTAGCCAAAGAAGTTCTAGTTATCCGCACAGGCTTTTCTAATGATTTTATCTCTATATATTTTTTCTGTAGTATCTCAAAATAAAGTTTATCTCTTTTTTCCCAATCAATTCTTATTATTTGCTTTTCTTCTTTAATTTTCTTAGGCAAGTTACTAAATAACCATTCTCTATCATATCTATAAAGATATATATATTCTTTTTTAAGCTGCTCTCTTAAAGTGGTTCTATTCATCCCCTTATTTTCATCAATTATCTTAATAAAATTCCTCTTATATTCTGATAGTTTATTCAAATTAGCATTTTCAATATTATACTTACTATTCTCAACCTTTTTATCTATCCATATTATCTTAGTTTTAAAAAATTCTTCTATATTATTGCACAAGAATCCTATTAAAAGCAGATGTCTTATTGGATGAGTAACTCTTTCTGAATTTCTAGTTACTATCTTTAACCAATTATATTCATCATCAAAGTCTATATATGATTCTAATGATTCTAAAAACCCCACACCATAATAATCTATAAATTCTTCATACAGTCTTCTCTGCTTAATAGTACCATTTCTTCTAGCAAGCCCTTTACTAAATAGAAAAAATTTATATCTACTTGATATATTATTTTTATTTATTTCATTTAAATCTTCTGTAAATAAATAATGTGCATCCTTAGCTAACTTCAGATGTTTTTCATAATTATTTACTTTTTCACTACCTATTTCTAGACTTAATAATTCTTTATCTAATTTTATATATTTAATTCTACTTGAATCTAATTTTCTAATTGAATATCTTTTTAGTACATTACCGTCATGAGCACATATCATTATTCCTTGTAGTTGATGTTCTCTATGTATATAGGCTTCACCATACTGCTGAATATCTTTCATTGCACATATAGGACAATAGTATATATAATTTTTCTTACATATTGAACCAGCTATTATTCCTAACTTTGTATAAATTGTACCACTTCCGTTAAATTTAATATCTCTTAATATTTCATCTCTTCTTTTGTAATCTATAAATGGAGCATAATATGGAAATATAGTATTTTTATTTATTATGTCATCAGCTGTATATGTTCCTCCTAGTTCATTTGCTAGATATTCTAACCTCCCACCAAATTCCAACGTTGGTATCATCGTTCTTTTTCCAAAACATTCTTCTATTGTATCTTTAAAATCAATATTTCCTGAATAAAAATGAAATCTAGCTATAGCAGAATAAATTAATTCATCTTTATACGGATCAGTAAAAAAATCTATCAAAATATTATCTCCTAATCAGCATTACTATTTTATATAAAATTCAACCTAATTTAAAAAATTCGTCTATAGGATTTTTTATGTATCCATTATTTTTTAACAATTCGTATGGATGTACTTTTCTATCTATAGCAAAATTATATATTTTCATTAATCCGCTACCTAATTTTTCACTAGTCTTATTAGATTTTTGGGATTCTAATCTCTCATTAAGTTCTATTGCTTTCTTTAACGCTTCCTTTTTATGATTAGTATAATCTTCATTAGTATCAGACGTTTCAACTATTTTTTCACAAATTTTTCTTATATCAATCAGCTTTAAATTATTAAATATATCCATAATTTCCGTAAGTTCTAATATCAAATTTTCTATTCTACTTTTTCTCTTTAATTCTACACTATTGCTCTTTTCCTTATAAATCTCTCTCAATATACCTTTAAATTCTATATTTCTTTGATATAAATTGCTAATTTCCTCAAAATTTATTGATATGTCTTCATATTTCATTATTTCTGATAAATTATTGTTTTTTAATGCTTTAATCATTGGTTGAATCATATGTAAATCCTCTTTAGCAGTCTCTCTTATTACTCTTACTGTTAATTCTTCTTCTTCTTCTTGTAAGGCTCTTTCCTGAGACAAAATAAATAAATTAACTGCTATTGCTGTAATACCTTGACATTCATCATAAAGTGCATTCTTAATTTCATCTGTTAATTTAGCTATTTTATTTAAGCCTTGAATTCTCCACATACTTTCAATAAAATAATTCCATTCATCACTTTCTTTTTTCATCCTATCCCATATAATAGAACCCTCGCTAGCAGCTCTTCTTGCTTGTCTAAAATTCGCATCAAAAATTTTTTGTGCCTTACTAGTACCAATCAAAACAGTTGGTATTCCTACTGTATTAGTCAAAGTTACAAAGAAATTAAGCATCTCTTGTTCGTCATTTCTTGAATTTAATAAATTTTGTATTTCATCTATAACTAATACTCCTATGCCATATATCCATGCTAATTTACTCATATTAATTAGCATATTTGACGCAACACGATTTGAGTATCCAAACTTTTCCAAATATCTAGTTCCTAATATATCATCAATTGCCTTAAAAAAACTTTTACATAATGTTGACAAACTTCCATCATAAGGGCAATCTATTTTCAACCAAACAATCTGCGTTCTTGTAAGATTTTGATTTTTATATTTCGAATGCCTTATTACCTGCGGATACATAAGTAACAGTCTTTCAATGGCTGTAGTTTTTCCTATTCCAGAAATCCCCACAACAGATATGCTATCTGCAGTAGTTCTAATATCAGATAAATAATCTTCCATATCATTTTTTTTAATTGAATTATCATTAAGTTGATTAATAACTCTTATTCTCTTTAAAAATTCCTTACTCAACGGATTTCTACATAAATAGCCCCTTCTTATAAGAATGCCTAATCTTCTTCCTAAGAGAAGATGTTCAGGTAATGGTTGTATAAAATTTTTAGTTCTTTTAATAATATGATATCTTAACGTTTCAGATTTATTTCGATCATTATCTGTAATTTCTGGTGATACAGTAAATCTATTAATAATTTCATCATCTCCTACTATATCTGGCAAAGCCTCTATTAAAGGGTTATTGGAATATTCATCAAGCTCTTGTTTCTTATAATCAGCTTCTATAACATCGCCTATAAGAATTGTCATTCTTATATTATTATTCATAAATATTTCTCCTTACTTTTTTTATCTTCTCCATTAACTTGCTATTTGTACTTTTCTTTTTGTCTTGGTGGAAACTAGGTAATTCGATAATCTCTGAAGTTTTAGTGATTTTTTTTGATTCTTCACCTAATATAAATGCTTCTTCTTCTCTGTTAAGCTCCTTTTCTATAAATCTATTATTTTTAATTCCCTTAATCCTTTGTCTAGATGATTTATTATATTCAATTTCTTTTTCTTTAGCTTTTTCTGCTTGTTTAACAATATTTTCTATTTCATTTTCTAAATTTATATCATTTTGATTTTTTTCCTTTAAAGACTCTTTTGCTAATTCTGATTCTAACTCTCTCTGAAAAATTATTTCTTCTAATAAAGAATTCTTATATTGTAAACTCACATCAATTAAATAAAATTCATCATAATCTCTACCATTATTAAAAGGAATATATATTTTGTTCATGTTCCTCGGATCATAAACTACCTCAATATTTCTTACTTTCTGTTTTATAAACCACTGTTCTCTAATAGCTTTGTCTGAGCTATAGTATAAGCCCTTAAATCTTATCCCAGCCCTTGATATACCCGCTTTCCCTTTTGGCAATACATTTAGCCTAAAAATTTCTCTATCAATAACCCTTAATCTTCCTTTTCTATTTTTTATTCCCCAATTCCAAAGGTTAATTGGAGTTGGAACTATCTCATCTTCTATCATTTCTTTTTCCATAGGATATTTATCTATTATTTTATTATTATGATGTAAAACAATATTTATATATATTTTGGTAAATTCCTCTAAGGTTAATGTTGCATCTAATCTATAGTCTCTATCTCCACGTGTTCTATATTCTTTCTGAATAGCACCTGGTGTTTTGTGTTTTATTTTTTCATTCGTAGTTCTAAAATTCCTTTCTACGATACCCTTTAAGTCTCCCCTATAAGGAGAAGTATTCTCTATTCTAATATTTAGATTATTAATTAAATTTTCAACTGAATATCCTTCAAATTCTCCTCTATCAGCAATAATAATTTCAGGCAGATGTTTACATGGCCATTGTTCTTCTGTTATTTCAATACCGTACTTATTACAATATTCAACCTTATCCAAAATCATATTATCTAAAGCCATCATAGCTCCAGTCCATGATGGTCCTTCTAATCCTACATAAACTCCAGTAATCATTCTTGAATAAACATCTATAATTGCATAAATAATAGGTCTACCTATTATCCTATTTCTATTTAAAGAACTTACTAAGTAAATATCTGCTATTGTTGCATCAACCTGAAACCTTGTACCTGGTCCATCAGTCTCCTGTTTTGAATTGCTTAATAACTCTCTATGTTTTAGATTATATTCTTTTTCGCTTTCTCTTAGATAAATATCCTTTTGTATATTTTCTGTCTTAGAATACCAATATGTAAATTGTCTATAAGTAGGTATTTTGCATTTATCCCAAACTACATATACCTTTTCACCATTTTCTATATATATATCTGAATAAAAATCACGCAACATTAATGTATAAGTTTCTTTAAGACTTATTTTTTTCTTATTCCTATAATATTTATTAATAGTAAACTCAAAATGTTTTTTTACATCATGTGTTATATTTATTCCTTCAACTACCTCTCCATAGTAAGTAGGATTCCTACGTCTACCAACTTTAATCTTAGATAAATTTCTTTCTTTTCCCTTAGCTCCTGACTTAAAGTAATCTGGTAATAATGAATTTTTATTCATTCCTTTCTGCCAATACCTACCAAATAGTCTTTTTACAGTTGCTAAACTTATGTTACTTTCCTCACTAATCATATTAAATATTTTATTTCTATAAGATTTTTCTAACAATTTTAATTTATTGTCAACATAATATATATTTATTAAATTCCAATCAGCATCTCTTTTTTTTATTTGAACTTGGGTAAGATTTTTATCCTCAACAACTCTAAAGAAGGGATCTTTAATTAAAATTAACCTATTCGACTCTATTTCTTCTTGTAATCTATCCATCTTTTCAATTTTAGGCATAGACATATTTGTATCAATATTCACAATATATACATTCTCTTTATCAATCTCTATAATTCTTATTCTTTCTTCATTTTCCATGTATTTGTACACAGAATTAACAGTAATCATATAAAATCTACCTTTTTCATATTATTCTCATATATAGTTTTGATTACTATATGTTTATTAATATCAATTCTTTCTTTCATTTCTATTTGTATAATTTTATTTATTAATAAATGTTTAAATATCGCTATTGCAGTTCCATTGTCTAATAACATATCACTATCAAATTCAAAACAAATGTCTCTCATACTCCTTTTGTCATCAACTATTCTACTTATAAATTCGTATATTAAATCTTTAATATGTAAAGAATTCATATCATTTAAGCTATCTATACTTGTTATATCCTTATAACTATGAATAGAACTTATGTTGAATGAGATAGTTTTATCTATTTCTTCTTCTGTTACAATTCCCCAATCTACACCTCTTTTCTGCCAAAATACACGTTCTATTTCAAACTTCTCTAATACTCGTTTATTGGATAAATCATCTTTGCTTTTTATTGTTCTAGCCATTTCTTTAATTTCATCTCCAGTAGATACTGTGACTAAAAAGTCTGTAGTCATTACAATATCTTCTCCAGTTTTAGGATGTTTAGGATGTTTAATCCCCAATTCCTTTGCTATTAAAATAGTATCTTCGATAGGCAATAATGGATATTGTTCTCTAATATCTATAACGTTGTCTGAAAATTCTACTATATAAAAATAATTTTTCTCCATATCTGATAAAAATTCGTGTTGTCTTCCAGTGAGTATCCCATTAACTCTTGTCACCCTACCTTTAGAAGAGACATCTTGAATAGTTATCCAAGGCTTATATTCACTTCCTTTACCAATTCCTTTCCCTTGCTTTATTCTTTTTTCATAATTTTGCATTCTAACTCTCTTTGCCATATTCAATCAATCCTTATTATAAAAATATATCTCAATTCCTAACTTCATAAGACCATTTACACATTTTTACTAATATTACTTTATTATGCTTCAAAAAAATAAAAAAATCCCCAAAGCATATTAAACTTTGAAGATTTCATACAAAAAAAATTTTTCCTACTGCTGATATAAAATATCAGTTAAAAATATTTAATTCTCTATATCAAAAAATATGTTATATCATATTTTTTAATTAAAGTATATCATACACTAATAATATTATATATGATTTTTTATAAATGATTTCAACTTTATTGAGATTCAAATTTAGTTATCTAAAAAAGTCTTAAACTTAAAATAATCTTATGATCTTAAAGATCCCCACAATTTTTTAAAGTAGTAAACAAATTTTATTATTAAACCCCAAAAATGAAAATCGAATAGGAGATATTCTATATAATACTATCAAATATTTTTAATGTTATTTAGCCTCATTTCTTCACATTCATTCTAAAGAAATAATTGATTACACTTTATATAAGAAAATAGATAAACTACTATTATCTGCTGTTGATATACCTACGCTTATTAGATTTTCGTATGAAAGCCTACTATTATAATAACTTGGAGGTTCTACTTTTCCTAAGCATAGCTATAAGCTTTTCGCGACTACAGTTCTCTCTTGTGATATTATTTATATAAAAATACACTCCTACATAAAAATGTAAGAGTGCATAATTTTTTTAATTAATAGTCTTCTCTGCTAATTCTTGCAAATCAGCTATTATCACTTTAACTAAGTCTAATTTTCCTTTAGCATAGTCCTTTTCATTTAACCAATCAATTCCAAGTTCTAATGCCTTTTCTGTTTCTTTATATTCATCTATTAATGTCTTTATTAATTCTTCATTCATATATATCAACTCCATATAACCTTCTTTTTATTTTATGACTCAGCATCTTATTTTAAAATATAGTATTATCTATTCATCCCATATATTATTTAGTTCAGGACTTTTTGGCAAAGTCTATTCTAATATAATTTATTTTTTAGACAATTACATCAGACTTTATTGTAAAGGTTCAATCTTTGTTGTAAAAGTTCAAACTTTGTTGTAAAGGTTCAAACTTTATTGTAAATCTACAATTATTCTCTCCTCAAATCTTAGCTTACTCAACAGTAACTGATTTTGCTAAATTACGTGGCTTATCAACATCACAACCCTTTTGTTTAGCCATATAATATGATATTAATTGTAGTGGAACTACTGAAAGTACTGGTGTTAATAATGAATGTGTTCTTGGAATGTATACTACATCATCACAAACTTCTTTAGCATCTTCATCACCTTCATTTGCTATTGCTAGCACTCTTGCTCCTCTTGTAACTACTTCTCTAATGTTACTTATCATCTTATCTTTTAATCTGTCTTCTGTTAGTAATGCTATTACAGGAGTTCCTTGTTCTATTAAAGCTATTGGACCATGCTTAAGTTCTCCTCCAGCATATGCTTCTGAGTGAATATATGATATTTCTTTTAATTT
Source organism: Clostridium gallinarum (assembly GCF_014836325.1). Classification (GTDB taxonomy): domain Bacteria; phylum Bacillota; class Clostridia; order Clostridiales; family Clostridiaceae; genus Clostridium; species Clostridium gallinarum. Next base: position 26,096 of record NZ_JACSQZ010000005.1, on the reverse strand, counting down.
TAATGATCCTTCTAATGCAACAGCATAGTCTAATCCTCTTCCTAAGAAGAATAGATCCTTATCCATATAGTTTTTAGATGCAAACTTTTGTAAGTCTTCTTTCTTAACTAATATTTCATTTACCTTTTCTGGTAAGTTCATTAACTCTTCTTTAAGAGCTTCTGCATCTTCATTACTAATTGTTCCCTTAACTTCTCCAAGATATATTCCTAAAATATACATTGCTATTAATTGTGTTTCATAAGCCTTTGTTGAAGCAACTGCTATTTCTGGACCTGCCCAAGTATAAAGTACATGGTGTGCTTCTCTTGATGCTGAGCTTCCAACAACATTTGTTATTGCTAAAACTTTTGCTCCTATTCTCTTTGCATCCCTTAAAACAGCTAATGTATCTGCTGTTTCTCCTGATTGGCTTACAACTATTAATAATGATTTATCTGTTATTAATGGATCTCTATATCTAAATTCTGAAGCAATATCTACTTCAACTGGTATTTTTGCTAATTTTTCTATTATAGTTTTTCCAACTAATCCTGCATGATAAGCTGTTCCACAAGCTACTATAAATACTCTATCAAAAGATTCTAATTCTTCTTTTGTAATATTTATATCATCTAATTGAACCTTTGAGTTCTTTAATACTCTAGATGTTAGTGTATCTTTTATAGCCTTTGGTTGTTCATGGATTTCTTTTAACATGAAATCTTCATATCCACCCTTTTCTGCTGCATCAACATCCCAAGTAACATGATAAATTTCCTTATTTACTACTTCACCATCTTCAGTTTTAATTTCTATACCTTCATTAGTCATTATTACAAACTCTTTATCTTCTAATAAATAAACTTCTCTAGTATGATTAAGAACTGCTGGTATATCTGAAGCTATAAAGTATTCATTTTCTCCAAGTCCAACTATTAATGGGCTATCTTTTCTTACTGCTACTATTTTATCTGGTTCATTCTTGCAGATAACTCCTATAGCATAGCTTCCTTCCATTTTAGAAGTTGCTTTTACAACAGCATCAAATAAGTCACCTTTATAATAATAATCTACTAAGTTAGGAATAACTTCAGTATCAGTTTCTGAGTAGAATTCATATCCCTTTCCCTTAAGCCATTCCTTTAGCTTCATATAATTTTCTATAATTCCATTATGAACAACACTTATTGTAGCATTCCCATTTGTATGAGGATGTGAATTTATATCAGATGGTTCTCCATGAGTTGCCCATCTAGTGTGTCCTATTCCTATATTTCCATTTAAAGGACTCTGTTTTAAATTATCTTCTAAATTCTTTAAACGTCCTTTATATTTTCTAACCTTTATTTCTCCATCTTCTAATACAGCTACTCCTGCTGAGTCATATCCTCTATATTCAAGTTTTGATAATCCCTCAACTAATATTGGAGATGCTTCTTTTTTTCCTACGAATCCAACTATTCCGCACATATTTTTTCTTCCTTCCTTTTTTCATATATTATTCTGATTTTAATTTAGAACTATCACAAACCTTTTAAATTAAATTTATAATGTATATATTTTAAAGACTCTTTCCAAAGTTTATTCCTTAATTCTACATTTTAATTATTAATTCTAAATTGTGTGATAGCACCTTGAAGGCTTTAACACCAAGCTAATCTTGTCCTGCAAATCACTTCACAGTTTTATTAGCCGTTAACGGTAGTGTGCAATACCGTGGGGCACCCGCCGAAGTATCGATACTCCCCAACCTCGTCAACTTAAGTGAGATTCCAAATTTTACATTTGGCTAATCGAACTTACTCAGCTTGCTTAGTTTCCTATTTCCATTCCAAATTTTACATTTGGCTAATCGAACTTACTCAGCTTGCTTAGTTTCCTATTTATATTCCAAATTAGCTCTTTTACTTTGTAAAACTTACTGAGTAAACAAATAAATTTCATCCGTAATTCCTAAAATATAAAGGAAACTCCTTCTCATATTCATTCGAATGAGTAAGTTCGCCTGACTAAATCAAAGATTTAGAGGCTTAAAGGAAACTCCTTCTCATATTCATTCGAATGAGTAAGTTCGCCTGACTAAATCAAAGATTTAGAGGCTTAAAGGA
>NZ_JACSQZ010000005.1:0-23906 GCF_014836325.1 Clostridium gallinarum | reverse complement strand
AACTCCTTCTCATATTCATTCGAATGAGTAAGTTCGCCTGACTAAATCAAAGATTTAGAGGCTCACTTAAGTTCTGGCGCTTTTATTTTTTATATTTCATCTTATGCACTTCAAATTAAAATCTATACTAATTTTATCATACTTTTCATCAAAATCAATGATTTTAAGTTAAATTTAATTATTTATATCCATTTTGGTAATTTATTTCTATATTACTTCTTTTTTCTCATGTTTTCTCTTATTAACAACTATACATATAGAGGTCTAGACATTTTTACAATTCATAATTGATAATTCAGAATTATAATTATGGGAAAACTCAGCTTAAGCTGAGTTTCTATAATATTCAAATTGCACTATTCTTAATAAAACCATCTATTAATTTTAATTTTTCTTGTCTAGATAATTGTTTTATTGCATATTCTCTTTTCATTGCATCTTTTTTTTCTTCAAATTCTTCGTAATATACTATTTCCACTGGAAGTCTAGCCTTAGTATATTTAGCACCTTTTCCACTATTATGAGCTTTTAATCTTTTTTCTAAGGATGTTGTCCACCCCGTATATAAAGTATCATCAGAACACTTTACTATATAAACATAATTCATCCTATCACCTAATAATTTTTTTAATAACATTCTAGATAAATTATAACTCAATAAAAGGTTATCTTAAACTATTCTCTTAAGATAACCCTTCTAAATTTTACTTTAGTGAATTTTCTATTCTATTTTTCATTTCTTCTACCTTATCTTTAGCAACATCAACTTTTTCACTTATAGCCCTATCATATTCGTTAAAAAGATTTTCCATATCATCTACTGTACTTTTTAATGATGCATTTTCTACTGTATTTCTTATATTACTTATTTCACCTTTAAATTCAGTTTTATACTTATCCCACTCATCTACATTTACTTTATCTACACCTGCGTCTACTTTACTTTTAAGTTCAGTATATAAATTTTCAATATTTCTTTTTGATTCATCCATATTATTTTCAAGTGATGATTCTGGCATAATATTGCCATTAGGATTCATATCATTAGTCATATTACCGTTATGGTCCATCTCATTAGCCATATCAGAATTAGCATTATTATTTGTTGTTGAATTATCTGTTTCATTTTTTCCACAGGCAACTAGTCCTAAAGTACAAGCTATTAACATTCCTATTAATAATTTTTTCATTAAATTACCTCCTTATTATTAAGTCATTTTTATTTTCTCTCTTCTTATATAAATTATACTCTTAGTTAATTTTCATTTATTTATCTATCTTTTATAAAACACTATTAATATGATAAGATTTTTAAACAAAAAAATGTTTCTATTAATTTTGCTAATTTATATTGCTACAAAATTAATAGAAACACTTTTAATTTTATTGATTTTAATTTTTTTATTAACTATTACTTATAAACTGTAGTATTATTCCACCTAGTATAGTTAAATCGTAAATTAAGTTAGTAATAACAAAATTTTTCACAGCTAAGATAAAAGTATCTTTTTTGGTTTGAAGCTTTTTAAATTTCTTTATATTTCCTTCAACTAATTTTAATACTAATAAAGTTACTATAGAAATCACAGGTAAAGCTCCCATTATAACAGCTAAAATTATTGATATAAACCCAATATAATATAGCCACTTAAACAGATTTAAAGCTCTTTCCTTCCCTATGTAAATTGGTAAAGTATATCTTTTATTTTCTATATCTTCTTCCATATCACAAATATTATTTGCCAGCATTATGTTAGCTATTCCCATTATTGGTGATAAGCTTACTAAAACAATGTTTATTAATTCTATAATATTTATATTAATATTTATATTCCTTAAATCAGTAAATGATATATTTAGTATTCCAGCATCAAAAACATGAATATATATCGATAAAAATGTTATTCCAAATCCCATAGCAAGTCCAGAAAGGATTTCCCCAAAAGGAGTTCTCGAAATTGGAATAGGTCCAAAAGAATATGTAATTCCAATAAAAAATGATACAACTCCAATTAATAAAACTATTATATTAGTATTTTTAACTAATAATAATCCTAATAAAGCTGCAACAACTAACATAATAACAATTGTTAATTTTACTATTTTAGGATTTAATTTATGGCTTACTATTGCATTATGAGTTTCATAACCATAGCCTTCCTTTTTTATAGCCTTTGCATAATCCATATAATTATTTATAGCTGTTGTAGTCATATCAAATATTATCATTGATAAAAACATTATAATTGCATTGTTTATATTAAAATTATCATACCTATATAAAGCATAAAAAGTACCTAAGAAATATGGAATAACACTTGCCACTTTTGTTTGTATTTCTACTAATTTTAAAAAGCTTTTAATATTCATTTTACCCTCCATTTATTTTTATTACTTCATTATTTTAACACAAAACAACAAAAGATATAAACATTATATTCCTTGCTCCGTCGCATACGCTCCAAGTCGCCCTCATACAATGTTTATATCTTTCCAAACTGAAGGATTTTTTTCCTTAATTCTTCATTCTTAACTTTTAATTTTTCATTATAAAAATGCTCACATTTTTATTTTAGTCTAGTTTTTTATTGTCTATCCAGCTCATCATTTCTCTAAGTTCTTTACCAACTTTTTCAATAGGATGTTCTGCTTCCATCTTTCTTCTTGCATTAAACATAGGTCTTCCTACTTGGTTTTCTAATAACCAGTTCTTTGCAAATGTTCCATCTTGGATTTCTTTTAAAACTTTTTTCATTTCTTTCTTTGTTTCATCTGTTACTATTCTATCTCCAACCATGTAGTCACCATATTCAGCAGTATCTGAAATTGAATATCTCATCATACTCATACCACCTTGATATAGTAAATCTACTATTAGTTTCATTTCATGTAAACACTCAAAATATGCATTTTCTGGTGCATAACCAGCTTCTACTAAAGTTTCAAATCCAGCTTTTATAAGAGCTGTACATCCTCCACATAAAACTGCTTGTTCTCCAAATAAATCTGTTTCAGTTTCATCTTTAAATGTAGTTTCTAAAACTCCAGCTCTAGCTCCACCTACTCCATTTGAATATGCAAGTGCTAAATCACGAGCATTTCCAGTAGCATCTTGATATACAGCTATTAAACATGGAACTCCTGATCCTTCTGTGTAAGTTCTTCTTACCATATGTCCAGGTCCCTTAGGCGCACACATAAATACATCTACATCTGCTGGTGGTACTATTTGTCCATAATGAATATTAAATCCATGAGCAAATACTAATGCATTTCCAGCTTCTAAGTTTGGTGCTATTTCACTTTTATAAACTTGTGCTTGTTTTTCATCTGGTAATAAAATCATTATAACATCAGCAGCCTTTGTTGCTTCTGCAACTGTAGCAACTTCTAATCCTGCTTTTTCAGCTCTTTCCCAAGATTTACTTCCATTATAAAGACCAACAACAACATCTATTCCACTTTCTTTTAAGTTTAATGCATGTGCGTGTCCTTGGCTACCATATCCAACTATAGCTACTTTCTTCCCACTTAATAATTCTAAATTTGTGTCCTTTTCATAATACATTTTTGCCATTTGTCTAACCCCCTAATTATTTTAAACATCTTCTTCGCATATTATTTCATTAATTGGTGCACCAGGTGCAACCATAGGAAATACTTTTTTATCATTGTGAATCACATAGTCTATTACAACTGGTCCATCATACTCTAAAGCATTCTTTAATACAGGTACAAGTTCTTCTTTTTCAAAAACTCTATATCCCTTTCCTCCAAAAGCTTCTACTAATTTCACAAAATCTGTAGACCTATTTAATGTTGTAGAAGAATATCTTCCTTCGTAGAAAAAGTTTTGCCATTGCCTAACCATTCCTAATGAATTATTATTAACTATTATAACTTTTACTGGTAAATTATTTTTTACTGCTGTGGCTAATTCATTACAATTCATACCAAAGCTCCCATCACCAGCTATATTAAAAACTGTCTTATCTTTTAAAGCCATTTGTGCCCCAATTGAAGCTCCTAACCCATATCCCATTGTTCCAAGTCCACCTGATGATATAAAAGTTCTTGGAGTTTTATAATCAAAATATTGAGCTGCCCACATTTGATGTTGTCCAACTTCTGTTGACAAAACAAAACTTCCATCATCTAGCTCACTTAATTTTCTAAATAAAAATTCTGGAGTTAATTCTCCTGTTTCAGAAGTTTCCTTAATGCTTAATGATTTAAGTTCATTCATTTTTTTAATCCAATCATCATTCTTTTTTTCTTTAAGAAGTAGAATTAATTTTTGAAGAACTATCTTTAAGTCTCCTATAATAAAAGCATCTACTTTTATATTTTTATTAATTTCTGCTGGATCTACATCTATATGAATTATCTTTGCATTCTTTATATGATTTTGGTTATTAATAACTCTATCACTAAATCTAGCTCCTAAAGTTATTAGTAAATCACATTTACTAGTTAATATATTCGATACTTTGCTTCCATGCATTCCAATCATTCCAGTATATAATGGATGGTCATATGGAAAGGATGATATCGCCATAAGAGAAGTTGCAATTGGTGAGTTAATCTTATTAACTATTTCTTTAAGTTCTTCATAAGCTCCAGCTGCTACTATTCCCCCTCCTGCGTATATAAAAGGATTTTCAGATTCATTTATTAATTTTGCTACAGTTTCTAAAGCTTCATCTGTTATATACTTAGTTCTTCTTTCTATTTTTTTAGGAACTATCGGTTCATAAATTGCTTTAGCTGCTGTTATATCCTTTGGAATATCTATAAGAACTGGACCGGGTCTTCCTTCTTGAGCTATATAGAAAGCTTCCCTTACTATTCTCTGCAAATCATTAACATCTTTAACTATATAATTGTGTTTAGTAACTGGCATTGTTATACCTGTTATATCAACCTCCTGAAAACTATCCTTTCCAAGAAGCTGCTTAGTTACATTACCAGTTATAGCTACCATTGGAATCGAATCCATATATGCCGTTGCTATACCAGTAACTAAATTAGTTGCCCCAGGCCCAGAAGTAGCTAAACAAACTCCAACCTTTCCAGTTGCCCTTGCATATCCATCTGCTGCATGAGATGCCCCTTGCTCATGAGCTGTCAATATATGAGTTATCTTTTCTCTATACTTATACAATTCATCATATATATTAAGAACAGCCCCTCCAGGATATCCAAATATAGTATCAACACCCTCATCTAAAAGAGATTTTATTAATATCTCAGCTCCCGTCAAAAACATAAATACCCCCCTTTTTTAATGTAGAATTAAGAATTAAAAATGAAAAATTAATGTTATAATTCAGCAAAGCTTAATTATTTTTAAATTCTTCTAAACTCCGAAGGAGTTTATTCCTTAATTCTACATTCTTAATTTTTCATTCTTAATTACTTAAGTATAGCTCCTGTGCTTGCTGAACTTACTAGCTTAGCGTATCTTGATAGGTATCCTTCTTTTACTTTTGGCTCTAGTGGTTTTAGATTTTTTCTTCTTTCTTCTAAAACATCATTATCTACTAAAAGTTCTAGCTTTTTGTTTGGTATATCTATTGATATAATATCCCCTTCTTCTACTAGGGCTATTGTGCCTCCTTCTGCTGCTTCTGGTGAAATATGTCCTATTGCTGCACCTTTTGTTGCTCCACTGAATCTACCATCTGTAATAAGTGCTACGTATTTATCTAGTCCCATACCTGCTATTGCTGAAGTTGGTGATAGCATTTCTCTCATTCCAGGTCCGCCTTTAGGTCCTTCATATCTAATTACTACCACATCACCTTTAACTATTTTCTTTGAAAGAATTGCATCAATTGCATCTTCTTCTGAATCAAATACTCTTGCTGGCCCTTTATGTGTTAGCATTTCTTTTAATACTGCTGATTTTTTAACTACAGCTCCATCCTCAGCTAGATTTCCTCTTAAAATTTGTATTCCACCTGTTTCACTAAATGGAGTATCTATATTTCTTATTACATTGTAGTCAAGAACTTCTACTCCCTCTAAGTTTTCTCTGTGAGTTTTTGAAGTAGCTGTTATACAATCTAAGCTTAATAAATCCTTCTTAGATAGTTCCTTCATAACTGCTTGAATTCCACCTGCCCAGTATAATTCTTCTATATGAGTATCTGAAGCTGGTGCTAGCTTACAAAGATTTGGTGTTTTTGAGGATACTTCATTTATAGTTTCTAAATTCATTTCAACCTTAGCTTCATTTGCTATAGCTGTTAAATGAAGTACACTATTTGTAGAACATCCAAGTGCCATATCCACAGTTAATGCATTTCTTATAGATTTTTCATTTACTATATCTCTTGGCTTAATATCCTTTTCTAATAAATCCATTATTTTCATACCAGCATATTTAGCAAGTCTTAATCTTTCTGAATATACTGCTGGCACTGTTCCATTTCCAGGTAGCCCTAATCCTAAAACTTCTGCTAAACAGTTCATTGAATTTGCTGTAAACATACCTGAACATGATCCACATGTTGGGCATGCCTTATTTTCCATATCACATAAATCTCCCTCTAAAAGAGTTCCATTCTCAAAAGCCCCTACTGCTTCAAACATAGTTGAAAGAGATATTTCTTTACCCTTAAACTTACCAGCAAGCATTGGCCCACCACTTATAATTATTGATGGAATATTAAGTCTTAATGCTGCCATCATCATCCCTGGAACTATTTTGTCACAGTTTGGAATTAATACTAAAGCATCAAAAGCATGAGCTTTTACCATACATTCAATGGTATCTGCTATAAGCTCTCTTGTTGCTAATGAGTATTTCATTCCTTCATGTCCCATTGCTATTCCATCACAAACACCTATAGTTGGAAATACTATAGGAGTTCCACCTGCTATTAATACTCCCTTTTTAACAGATTCTACTATTTTATCTAAATTTATATGTCCTGCAATAATATCATTTTGAGATGTTACTACTCCAATTAATGGTTTGTTTATTTCTACATCAGTAAGACCAGTTGCCTTAAGTAATGATCTATGTGGAGCTTTTTGTGGCCCCTTTTTAACTACATCACTTCTCATCTAATCACCTCTTATCTAAATTTTTTCTAAAACCAGCCTTCCTATTTCACTAGTTCCAACTAGCTTCATTCCAGGGCTCATTATATCCCCTGTTCTATATCCCTCTTCTAAAACTTTAATAACAGCATCTTCAATTACCTTTGCTTCTTTTTCTAAATTAAAACTAAACTTTAACATCATTGCTGCTGAAAGTATTGTTGCAAGTGGATTCGCTACTCCCTTACCTGCAATGTCTGGTGCACTTCCATGTATAGGCTCGTACATTCCATTCTTTCCATCACCTAAAGATGCTGAAGGAAGCATACCAATAGATCCTGTTATCATACTTGCTTCATCTGATAAAATATCCCCAAACATATTAGATGTAACTATTACATCAAATTGTCTTGGATCTCTTACTAATTGCATTGCTGCATTATCTACGTACATATGATTAACTTTAACTTCTGGGTAATCCTTAGAAACTTCTTCTATAACACTTCTCCAAAGCCTTGAAGTTTCTAATATATTTGCCTTATCAACGCTAGTAAGTTTTTTACCTCTCTTCATAGCTGTTTCAAAAGCAATTTTAGCTATTCTTCTTACTTCATTTACATTGTATCTTTCAGTATCATAAGCCCCTTTTACTCCGTCAGCTTCTTCTCTGCCTCTTTCGCCAAAATATATACCTCCAGTTAATTCCCTAACTACGCATATATCTATTCCATCTCCAATTATGCTATCTTTAAGAGGAGATGCTTCTTTTAAAGGTGCATATAAAAGCGCTGGTCTTAAATTACAATATAAATTTAATCCACCTCTTAACCCAAGCAATGCTTGCTCCGGTCTAACCTTTGCATTAGGATCATCCCATTTCGGTCCACCAACAGCACCTAAAAGAACAGCATCAGCTTTCTTGCAAGCCTCTAAAGTTTCCTCAGGAAGCGGTGTTCCCTTCTCATCAATAGCACATCCCCCTGCTAATAAATACTCATATTCAAATTTATGATTAAATTTATCCCCAACATAATTTAAAACATTCACAGTTTGTTCCACAACCTCTGGACCAATTCCATCCCCAGGTATAACAGCTACTTTATAATTCATTTAAACTCCCCCTGTTTTTAATGTAGAATGTAAAATTAAGAATTAAAAATTATTGTTATAATTCAGCGAGCTGAATTATTAATTTTTTCATAACTAAGCTCTGCTTAGTTATTTCCTAAATTCTACATTCTACATTCTTAATTTTTAATTCTTAATGTAGTTTATTAATCCACCACAGTTTATTATTTTTTGCATGAATTCTGGGAATGGTTCTCCCTGATATTCTTGTTTTTTTGTGTTATTTTTTATTATTCCTGTTGTAAAATCTATTTCTAATTCGTCTCCTGCATCTATTGCTTTTACAGCTTCATCGCATTCTAATATAGGTAATCCAATATTTATTGCATTTCTATAAAATATCCTTGCAAATGTAGATGCTATAACACAACTTACACCACTTTCTTTTATAGCTATTGGTGCATGTTCTCTTGATGATCCACAGCCAAAGTTTTTATTTGCAACTATGATATCTCCTTGCTTAACATTTTTTATAAATTCCTTATCTATATCCTCCATACAGTGACTAGCTAATTCCTTAGGATCAGAAGTATTCAAATACCTAGCAGGAATTATTACATCTGTATCTACATTATCTCCATATTTAAAAACACTACCTTTTGCTTTCATTTAAAAGCCCCCTTTTTATAATGTAAAATGTAAAATTAAAAATGTAGAATTATGGATAATTCAGCGTTGCTGAATTTTAATTTATATATAACTTAGCTTTGCTAAGTTATTTCCTTAATTCTTCATTTTTCATTCTTAATTATTAATTTCCTCAGGGTTTGTTATCTTCCCTGTTATTGCTGATGCTGCTGCAACTGCTGGACTTGCTAGGTAAACTTCTGATTCAACGTGTCCCATTCTACCTACAAAGTTTCTGTTTGTTGTTGATACTGCTCTTTCTCCTTTTGCTAGGATTCCCATATGTCCTCCTAAGCATGGTCCGCATGTCGATGTTGAAAATACTGCTCCAGCTTCTACTAAATCCTTAATTATTCCTTCTTCTAATGCTTGAAGGTAAATCTTTTGAGTTCCTGGGAATACTATACATCTAATTCCCTTTTTAATTTTCTTTCCTTTTAAGATATCTCTTGCAATTCTTAAGTCAGATATTCTTCCATTAGTACATGATCCTATAACCACTTGATCTAATTCTATATCTCCAACTTCATCAATAGTCTTTGTGTTTTCTGGTAAATGAGGAAATGCTACAGTTGGTTTTAATGAGCTTAAATCTACTTCATAAACTTCGTCATATTCAGCATCTTCATCAGCTTCATAAACCTTCCACTCTCTATTTGAATGATCTTTTAAATATTCAACAGTTACTGAATCTACTGGGAAAATCCCATTTTTCCCACCTGCTTCAATAGCCATATTTGCCATAGTAAATCTATCATCTATAGAAAGATGCTTTATTCCATCTCCAACAAACTCCATTGATTTATACAGTGCTCCATCTACACCTATCATTCCAATAATATGAAGTATTATATCTTTACCACTTACCCATTTAGCTGGTCTATTTTTTAGAACAAATTTTATTGCTGATGGAACCTTAAACCAACACTTTCCTGTTGCCATACCAGCAGCCATATCTGTAGAACCTATTCCTGTTGAAAAAGCTCCTAATGCTCCATAAGTACAAGTATGTGAATCTGCTCCAATAACAACATCTCCTGCTACTACTAATCCCTTTTCAGGAATTAAACAATGTTCAATTCCCATTTCTCCAACATCAAAATAATTTGTTATTTCCTTTTCCTTAGCAAATTCTCTTATAAATTTATTTTGTTCTGCTGCTTTTATATCCTTATTAGGAGTAAAGTGATCTGGAACTATTGCCACCTTCTCCTTATCAAAAACTTTATCTAACTTTAATTTATAAAATTCATTAACTGCTACTGGAGATGTAATATCATTTCCAAGTACTAAATCTAAATTAGCCTCTATTAATTGCCCTGCCTTTACATTTTCTAACCCTGCATGAGCTGCAAGAATTTTTTGAGTCATAGTCATTCCCATTTGTTTATCCCCCTTTTTAAAAATAAGTTTTTAATTTCTTTTCAATATCCTTTATTAATTTATATTCAATTGAATCAACTAAAGCTATTAAACTAGCTTGTACAACGTCTCTAGATACCCCAACTGTACTCCAGTTTTCTATTCCATCTGTTGATTCTATAAGAACTCTTACCTTTGCACCTGTAGCACTTTCTGAATCTAAAACCCTTACTTTATAATCTACAAGTCTTACTTCCTTTAACTGTGGATAGAAGGCTTCTAAGGCTTCCCTTAAAGCTTTATCTAATGCATTAACAGGTCCTTCTCCTTCGGCTGCTGTCATTTTGTTCTTTCCCTCAACTATTACATTTATTAATGCTGTTGAGGTAAATTCTTTAGTATTCCAGGATTTCTCCCCAATAGTTTTAAAATGCTTAAGTTCAAAAAACGGCTTATATTTTCCTATTGTCTTTCTAATTAAAAGTTCTACTGTTCCTTCAGCACCTTCAAATTTATATCCTTCATACTCTAACTCTTTAAGTCTATTAGTTACTTTTTCAACTTCTTTACTTTCTCTTGTTATACTTGGAAAAATCTTTTGAATTTCTTTTACAATAGTACTCTTCCCACTTACCTCTGATACTAAAAACCTTCTATCATTTCCTACAATCTCAGGACTTATATGTTCATAAGATCCAGGATTTTTAAAAATAGCATCTATATGCATTCCACCCTTATGAGCAAAAGCTGATGCACCTACATATGGCATATTATCTAATAACTTTATATTTGATATTTCTGAAATATACTTTGCAGTTTTGGTTAATTCTAAAATATTTTCTTCTAAAATCACTTCATACCCAAGTTTTAATTGTAAAGTAGGTATTATTGCAGATAAATTTGCATTCCCACATCTTTCCCCAACACCTATAAAGGTTCCTTGTATATGACATACTCCATTTTCTACTGCTATTATTGAATTTGAAACTGCCATACCTATATCGTTATGACAATGAATTCCTATTCTCCCTCCTACAGTTGTAACTACAACTTTTACAATATTTTCAATTTCAGAAGTTAAAGTTCCTCCATTTGTATCACAAAGTACAACTACATCTGCTCCTGCTTCCTTTGCTACAAGTAAAGTTTTAATAGCATATTCAGGATTTGCTTTATATCCATCAAAGAAATGTTCACTATCAAATATAACTTCTTTATTATCACTTTTTAGATACTCTATAGAATCTCTTATCATATTTAAATTTTCTTCTAATGTAGTGCTTAATATTTTTAAAACTTGGAAGTCCCACGCCTTTCCAAATATAGCTACCACATCTGTTTCCGCTTTAAGTAAACTCTTTATATTATTATCTTCTTCAATATTTATATTTGCCTTCCTTGTTGATCCAAAAGCTACTAGCTTAGAATTTTTAAGTTCAATTTCTTTCATCTTCTTAAAAAACTCCATGTCCTTCGGATTAGATCCAGGATTACCAGCCTCTATATAAGAAACCCCAATTTTATCTAAAGCTATAGCAACCTTTATCTTATCCTCAAGAGAAAATGATATATCCTCACCCTGTGCCCCATCTCTTAAGGTAGAATCAAAAATTTCTATACACCTATTGCTCATTGCATCCACCCCCAATTTGAATGTAGAATGTAAAATTAATAATGTAGAATTATGGATAATTCAGCATAGCTGAATTTAAATCTATTATTTTTATAACTTAGCTAAGCTAAGTTATTTCATTAATTTTTCATTCTTAATTTTTCATTTTTAATTAGTCGAAGTATTCTCCATAATCTGTAATATTTTTATCTCCTCTTTCTAATGCTGCGATTCCTGTTCTAACTATTTCTACTATTCCATAGTCTTCCATAAGTTCTATTAAAGCATTTATCTTGCTATCATCACCTGTTAATTCAATAGTTACTGTATTATGAGCTACATCTATTATCTTGCTTCTAAATATCTTAACTACCTCATTTATTGCCCCTCTTTTTTCTGGTGAAGCTTGTACTTTAACTAAAACCAGCTCTCTATAAACTGAATATTCCGACTTTAATTCATGTACTCTTAAAACATCTTCTAACTTATTAAGCTGTTTAGTAAACTGTTCTAGAACATCATCATTTCCCATTAGAACTATAGTCATCCTAGATATTTCCTCATTTTCAGTTCTTCCTACTGTCAAACTATCAATATTAAACCCACGTCTAGCAAATAGTCCTGAGACCCTGGTCAAAACCCCTGATGAATTTCTAACTAATACAGATAATACATGTCTTTCCAATCTCTTAGCCCCCTTTTAAAAAATTGTTTAAAAAAACCACCCTTAATGATAGCTCACTATGGTGGTAATAAAATCCGCCTTAATTTATACAATCACTAGGTTCTAACAAACCCTTGCCTTTAACGGTGCTTACCGGTTATCGCTTACTCATACATCATTGTACTTTCTGGACACTGCTCCGGAGTGATTTTTAATTAGTAAAGTATCCATTCACACCTACCATGGACTCTCTGAAACTTTTTATCTAAATAAATGTCTCCTTCTTTGCATTTATAATTCATACGGTCATATTAAATTTTGTTATTGCTAAAATTTTACTACCCATTTATGGAAGTGTCAAGAATTTAAAGCAAACTTTACCAATTCGTTTTTTGAAGCCTTTTTCATTTGCTTTTTATTACTAATTTAATACTATTTTACTATTATTATTATGTAATTAATAAATATTTTTCTATTATTATATTTTTATTTTATTTTTATTTTTTATTTTTTAACAAATCAATTTTTAATTAAAATCTAAGCTCAAGATTAATTTTTATAATTATTCTAGTATATTTATTTAAATACAAAAAGGATATAAATCTTATATCCAAATTGATGACTAACTTATTAGCCATATTTATATAAGGTTTTATATCCTAATTCTTAATTTATTTTTCTTTATCCAATTTTGATACAAGTCATTGAAACAGAAGAATTTTGTATACTTTGATGAATAATTTCTACATTATCATCTTTTTCTTGTGATCCAATTACATATAATAGTGGTAGAAAATGTTCATCTGTTGGTACAGCAAGTTTAGATATATCTCCCAAATCTTTATAGTTAATTAATATATCATGATTATAATTTTTAACTGCATTAATTATATAATTATCGAAAGCTTCTGCCCAATCATATGGTTTTCCGTAAACATCATAATCTGCTGCTCTTAAGTTATGAACTATATCTCCACTACCTATTATTAAAATTCCTTCATTTCTAAACTTAGATAGTTTTTTACCTAAATTATAATGTTCTTTCTCTGTCAATTTAGCATTCAAGCTTAATTCTATAACAGGTATATTAGCCTTTGGATAAACATATTTTAAAACTCCCCAAGCTGCATGGTCTAACCCCCACTCATCAGTAAGCTCTACTCCTTCTGATTTAATTTCTTTATATATTCTTTCAGCATATTCTTTTCCACCATTAGGTTCATATTTTATATTATATATTTCATCTGGAAATCCATAAAAATCATAAATTTGTTTAGGACTTTCACTATATGTTAAATATGTTCCTTCAGTTTTCCAATGAGCTGAAATTATAAGTATTGCCTTTGGCTCTTCTAACTCTTGTCCAAGTTTTTTTAGTTCTCTTATATATTCGTTATCTAAAATTACATTCATTGGACTTCCATGGGATAAAAATAATACTGGCATCTTTTTATTCACTTAATCACCTCATAAATTCATTTATTATTCACATACTAATAATAATTATCCCCAATGTCAAACAAATTTTTCTACTTTTGCAAAAAGTTATACACAGCTTAATCCAATCTAGAAATAAAAAAGATATAAATATAATTTCCTAAAGAATAAAAAAAGCTCAGACAAAGTCTGAACTCTTTTATAATTATTAACTTTTATTTCTTAATTTACTTTAAATTTTACTTAATATTAAATCTACTAATCCATGAGCCATTTTATCTATTTCTTCTTGGTTTTCTCCCTCTAGCATAACTCTTACTAGTGGCTCTGTACCTGAAGGTCTAATTAAAACTCTTCCTGCTCCATGTAATGCTTCTTCAATTTTCTTAATTTCATTTACTATTTCTTCATCTTCTAAATATATGTTTTTCTTATCATTTGGCACTTTCGCATTTACTAATACTTGTGGAAGCTCTTTCATTATTCCTGCAAGTTCACTTAAAGTTTTTCCACTTCTCTTTCTAATAGCAGCCACTTGTAGAGCTGTTACTAATCCATCTCCAGTTGTATTATAGTCTAGGAATATTATATGTCCAGATTGTTCTCCACCTAATACATATCCATCCTTAATCATTTCTTCTAATACGTATCTATCTCCAACTTTAGTCTTTATAGTCTTAATTCCTTCTTTTTTACAAGCAATATCTAATCCTAAATTACTCATAACTGTAACTACTAATGTATCATCCTTAAGCTTACCTAAATCTTTAAGATATTTTGCACATAACATTAGTATAAAATCTCCATTTATAAGATTTCCTTTTTCATCAACAGCTAAACATCTATCAGCATCTCCATCAAAAGCAAATCCTAAATCACATTTCTTTTTAAGAACATATTCTTGTAGCTCTTCTGGATGAGTCGATCCACAGTTTTCATTTATATTAGTTCCATCTGGATTATCATTAATTACATAAACTTCTGCACCTAGTTCTCTAAAAGCTTTTACAGCAGCTTTATAACAAGCTCCATTTGCACAATCTAATGCAACCTTTAATCCTTTTAAATCTACAGGAATCGTTGATAATGCATAGTCTGTATACTCATCAAGAGCACCTACTTCAATTCTTGATCTTCCTAAATCATGACCTGTTGGACTTGGAACACCTTCAAATCCACTTTCTATAACTCTTTGAATTTCATCTTCTAAATCATCTGGTAGTTTATATCCTTTGTTATCAAAAAACTTAATTCCATTATATTCAACAGGATTATGTGAAGCTGAAATCATAATTCCCGCATCAGCATTATATTCTCTTATTAAATGAGCAACTGCTGGAGTAGGAACAACGCCTAAAATAACTGCTTCAGCACCAACTGATAGTATCCCTGATACTAAAGCCGCTTCTAACATATCTCCTGATATTCTCGTATCCTTAGCCACTAATATTTTTGGTTTGTGAGTTCCTTCTGTTAATACATAAGCACCTGCTCTACCTAATCCATAAGCTATTTCAGATGTTAATTCTGTATTAGCAATTCCTCTAACTCCATCTGTCCCAAACATTCTACCCATATTTTTACCTCGCTTTTTTCAATTAGTTATACATAATATCACAATAATAGTATATATTTATAGTCTATACATTACAACTTTAATATTTCTTAATTTTTTTCTAATCTATTTAAAATTAATTCATATCCACCAGTTCCATAATTTAAGCATCTATTAACTCTACTTATTGTAGCTGTACTAGCTTTAGTTTCTTCAGCTATTTCTGTATAAATCTTTTTATCCTTTAATAGCTTTGCAACATGAATTCTCTGTGCTAATGCTTTTAATTCATTTATAGTTGCAACATCTTCAAAAAAACTATAACATTCATCTATATTTTTTAATTCTAAAACTGCATTAAAAAATAAATCTAATTCTGGGTTTTTTAGCTTACTTTCAACTATACCCAAATAACTCACTCCTAACTTTCCTGTTATCTTTTGAATTTTTATTTATAGTTAGAATTATATATTTACTATTTGCAATTTACAACTCTATTAGGATAAAGTATTTATTCTTCTAAATCATATTCATTAATATATTTTAAATCCTTTAGTCCACTTTCTTTTAAATTCTCATAAATTGAAGCAGTTGGTACTAACCATACTTCTCCCGTTCCATTATAAACATTAAGTAAACCTTCTCCATTTATAGCAGTTCCAATAAGTGTAGTACCTGACTTTTCTACTGTAAAATCTATATTTGCACTTCTTAAAATAGCAAAATTCCCATCTATCTTTAATGTATCTCTAAATAATTTACATCTTAATATTTCTTTTTCTGGCACAGGTATTTCTAATACAACTATTCCACTACCTCTTAATTTAGTCTGATAAAAACCTTCCTTACCAAAAATCATAGAAGAAACATTCTTCTGCATTATAGGTTCAACTTCTACTCCCTTTTCACAAGCATAAAACAACTCATCATCTATTATTATTTCTTCATCTTCTAATTCTATTAATGTAAAATATCCAAATCTAGCCTCTAAAAACACTTCGCCAGTCCCACTAAGTATTGGCTTAAACATTGATTCACCTGTTACCTTATTAGAAAATAGCTTCTTACCTAAACCAACTATACCACCGGTCTTTGTAATAATATCTATATTCCCTTTCATATAACTTAATGCACCAGATTCTATTTTTACTGAACTATCATCTAAAATAATTCTAATCTGCTTTAATCTAATTCCAGAATCCTTCATTAACTTTATTTGTAATGCTGTATTTAAATCTCCTGCTCCTTGTAAACTGTCGTATTCTAATATTTGAAAGGTGCTTTCATTTTTCATTTCTGATATCATAGTTATTCTATTTTTTATATTATCCGAAGTTATCAAAATATCACCCCCAAAAGTATTTTACCATAAAATGAAAATATAAACTTTTTTATAATAAAGAATTAAAAATATTCTTTCGCTTCTTCTTCTCCAGTCATAACTCTAATTGCTCCTTGTGCTAAGGCTAATAGTTCATCTTCTCCAGGATAAACTGTTATAGGTGATATCCATCCCACTCTTTTTTCTAGTTCTTCTATAACTTTTTCTGAGTAAGCTATTCCACCTGTAAATATAATTCTATCTACTTTTCCTTTTAGAACTGTTGCCATTTCTCCTATTGATTTTGAAATTTGATATATAAAAGCATCAAAGCAAAGTTTTGCTTCTTCCTCACCTTCTTCAGCTAACTTTAGTACATCTCTAGCATCATTAGTATTTAAATATGCTACAAATCCACCTTTTCCCACTACCTTATTATACACTTCTTGTTCTGTAAATTCTCCACTATAACAAAGCTTTATAAGATCACCTACTGGAACATTTCCTGCTCTTTCTGGTGAAAATGGGCCTTCACCATCTAATGCATTATTTACATCTATTACTCTTCCATTTTTATGAGCTCCTACAGAAACTCCTCCCCCCATATGAACTACTATCAAATTTAAGTCTGAGTATTTTACTCCAATTTCCTTTGCATATCTTTTAGCTACTGCTTTTTGATTTAATGCATGGAACTTACTTACTCTAGGTAATTCTGGTACTCCTGAAATTCTAGCTACTTCATCAAGCTCATCTACAACTACTGGATCAACTATAAAAGCTGGTATATTTAATTCCTTACCTATTTTATCCGCTATTATTCCACCTAAATTTGAAGCATGTTGTCCTTGAACACCAATTTTTAAATCTTCAATCATTGTTTCATTAACTTTATATGTTCCACTTTCAATAGGCTTTAGCATGCCTCCTCTACCTACAACAGCATTTAAAGATCTTATATCAAAGTTTTTTTCATTTAATATATTAATTATTATATCTTTTCTAAACTTAAATTGATCATATATTGTTTCGTATTTAGATATCTCCTCAATTGAATGTCTTAATGTTTCCTCTAATATTTCTTTCTCACCATCAAAAACTCCTATCTTAGTTGATGTAGAGCCCGGATTTATTATAAGTAATTTTAAACTCATTTAAACTTCCTCTTTTCTTTCTAATTTTTAGCCTCTGCAA
This sequence comes from Clostridium gallinarum, assembly GCF_014836325.1. Lineage (GTDB taxonomy): Bacteria > Bacillota > Clostridia > Clostridiales > Clostridiaceae > Clostridium > Clostridium gallinarum. The sequence goes on along the minus strand of NZ_JACSQZ010000005.1, from coordinate 5,956 downwards.
CTAATGCAGCTAATGCAATTGAGTGTACTTTTGTTTCAATACTATCAGCTCTTGATGTTAATATTACTGGTGCTGATGTTCCAACTAAAAGTCCTCCATTTCTTGATTTTGATGTATATGTTAATGTTTTATACATAACGTTTGCTGCTTCTATATTAGGTAGTAATAGTATATCTGCTTTACCGGCTACTTTTCCTTTTATACCCTTATGCTCTGCTGCCTCTTCTGATAAAGCATTATCTAATGCTAGAGGTCCATCTACTATACATCCTTTAATTTGTCCCCTATCATTCATTTTTGATAATAATGCTGCATCTACAGTTGCTGGCATATCAGGATTCACTACTTCTACTGCACATACTGGTGCAACTTTAGGCATATCTATACCACAAGACTGTGCTACAGCAACTGAATTATTTAATATTTGAATTTTGGCTTTTAAATCTGGATAAGTATTAAAGGCTGCATCTGTTAATAAAATTAATCTATCTATTCCTTCTATTTCAAATACAGATACATGAGACATTAATTTTCCTGTTCTTAAACCTACTTCTTTATTTAATACACTTCTTAAAAATGTAGCTGTATCAACTAACCCCTTCATAACCATATCAGCTTTACCTGATGATACTAATCTTATAGCCTCTAAAGCTGCTTTGTTCACATTCTTTTCATCAACAACTTCAAATTCATTTATATCCATGTTAATTTTATTTGCTATTTCTTTAATTTTTTCTAAATCTCCAACTAAAACAGCATCTGCTATCCCCTTTTCCTTAGCAGCTTTAACAGCTTCTAATACTGGCTCATCTTGTGCTACTGCTACAGCTAATTTTTTCTTTTTACAGTTATTAACCCTTTTTAATAAATCATCAAAATTTCTACTCATTTTACTACCTCTCATTTTATAATATATTTAACAACTAATTATTAACTAATAATTTAGAATTTTCTTTATATAAAAATTATTATAACTCTAATTTTTTCTTTTTACATCATATTTTGTTAAATTTATATCAAATAATGATATAATATTCAAATATTTTGCTTTATATTGTAACAAAAAAATTCTGAAAACTTAAGTTTTCAGAATTTTTCCTTTTACTTCATTGGTTGATACTCTTGTATTATTTTTTCAGCAACCTTTAATCCATCAACAGCTGCAGATATTATTCCACCTGCAAATCCTGCACCCTCTCCAGCTGGATACAATCCTTCAACAGAAATACTTTGTAACTTTTCATTTCTATTCATTCTAACTGGTGCTGATGTTCTTGTTTCTATTCCTGTTAAAACTGCATCATAATTTCCATATCCTTTTATTTTTTTATCAAAATCTACTATTCCTTCTTTTAATGCTTCTATAACATATTCAGGAAGGCATTCTCTTAAATCTTTGAAAACATATCCTGCTGTATAACTTGGAGTTACTTCTCCTAGCTTTGTACTAACCTTATCTTGCATAAAGTCTCCTACTAATTGAACAGGTGCTTTATGATTTCCTCCACCTAATTTATATGCTAAATTTTCATAATGTCTTTGGAATTCCATTCCTCTTAATGGTGAGTCTCCTACAAAGTCATCTGGTCCTACTGTAACTACTAAAGCAGAATTTGCATTATCTAAATCTCTAGCATGATAACTCATTCCATTAGATACTAATCTTTCATTTTCTGAAGCTGCAGCAACTACCACTCCCCCTGGACACATACAGAAAGAATATACTGCTCTTTTTAATTTTTCACTTTGATATGTTAATCTATATTCAGCTGCTTTAAGTCTTGGATGACTATACATTTCTCCATACTGACTTTTATTTATTAATTCTTGAGGATGCTCTATTCTAACACCTATTGCAAAAGCCTTAGGTTCCATAAATACTCCTGACTTATGTAACATTTCATAAGTATCTCTTGAACTATGTCCTATAGCAACAATTAAGTTTTCACATTGAATTTCTTTTCCATTTACTATAATAGACTTTACTTTTCCGTCTTCTATTTCTATTTCTTCTAATTTGGATGAAAATAAAACTTCTCCACCTAATGATTTAATTTTCTCTCTTATATTTTTTACTACTCCCTTTAATAAATCCGTTCCTACATGTGGCTTAGCTATATAAGTTATCTCTTCTGGGGCTCCTGCTTTTACTAATTCTCTTAATACATAGTCACATCTAGTATCTTTGATTCTAGTTGTTAATTTACCATCTGAAAAAGCACCTGCTCCTCCTTCTCCAAACTGAACATTTGATTCTGTATTTAACTTTCCTGTTTTCCAAAAGTTATCAACAGTCTCTGTTCTTTTATCCACATCTTCACCACGTTCTATCACCAATGGTTTATAACCCTTTTCTGCTAAAAGAAGTGCTGCAAATATTCCAGCTGGTCCAAATCCTACTACTACAGGTCTACTTTTAAGTTCTTTATTTCCAAACTCTATTTCTGCATTATATGATGGTATTTCCATTCTTACGTCTTTATCCTTAAGTCTTTTAACTATCTTTTCTTCATTATCATGCTCAATTTCAACACAATAAACATATTTAATATCATGTTTTTTTCTTGCATCTAAACTTTCTTTTATTATTTTAAAGTTTTTTATTTCCTCTTTAGATACTTTTAGTTTTTTCGATACTTTATTTAATAATAAATTTTTATCTTCATCTATACTTAAGGCTATATTATTAATTCTTATGGCCATTTTATCTACTCCTCTATATCATTATATTTTATAAAGATATTTTTCAATTTCTTATTTTAACATATATAATTATAAAAAAATAGGTAAACATTATATTCCTTGCTCCATCACATGCGCTCCAAGTCAACCTCATACAATGTTTACCTCTTTGCAAACTGAAGGAAGGAAAGTATAAATAGTTAGTAATAAGTCATAACTATTTATACTTTCCTATATATAAAAAAATAAATATCATGTTTTGGTAAATTAACTTATAATACCAAAACATGATATTTTTTATTATTCGCTATCATTATTATTTTGATCAGTATTCTCTGGAGCTTGTGCAATTTCTTTTGAAACAGTAATATTTATTTTTTCTACAGATTCTACAGAAAAATTGTTATCTAGGCCTTTTAAAGTTACTTTAGGCTCAGCTTCAAATATTCCTTCTTCTTTATAATTGCTAATATCTAATGTAGCTATTATATTATCTTCTACCACATTTTCTATTTCATCTTGATATCCTTTTATAATAACTTTTATACTTTCTTTACTTGGAAGTACTTTCATTCCTTCATTCGTTCCAGTAGTACTTATCTTTATGCTAAATTCTTTAGTTATCATAGAAATAACATTTACTCTAGCAGTTAAATTTTCTTCTCCTTTAGCTACAGTTACACCTTCAGGTAATACTACACTAAGATTTATATCTTTATTTCCAGTAATAGTCGAAAGATCTATTGAATTAGTATTAACTACATCAATATTATCTAATATTTCTTTAGGTCCTAAAAGTTCCACTGTCTTTCTACTACTATCTATAGATTTTAATTTTACTCCACTTGGTAATTGTCCTGTAGTTGGAATATTTATATTAACAGATTTCCCCTTGCTAACTTTAATTTCTACTTTGGCTACTTTTTCTGAAAGAGTAACTCCTAAAACTTCATTTCCACTTTCATCTATAGGTTTTATCTCATAATTTTCAGTTATATCCTCATTAATATCTTCCTTTTTGTCTGTTACTATTAATTTTGAAACTTTTTCTATAACCGATTCTGCTCCACTTATCTTAATTTCTTCTGGAGTTATCTTAGGAGTAGTAGCAAAATATCCATCCTTAGCAGTAACATTAATATTAGATGTAATTGGCATAGATTTTTCAACCATATCTTCTATGTTAATTGAAATTGTGAGAGTATTGGTATTCCTAATACTAACTGTTATTGGATAATCTTCAATTGATACAGGAACTTTATTCTCTCCCTTTTTCCATGCATATTCACTTAAATCTACCTGAACTTTAAAATCACTTTTCTTTATTTTATTAATATCATTTGTATTACCTTCTATTTTTAAGGTAACATAAAATTCTTGATTTGGAGTCAATGCCAATTTAGATGAGGTTAATGCATCTAAATTTACTAATTCAACTGGTATTTTGCTTATTTCTGTTGTTCTTATTTTATTTTCAACATTAGTAACATAGACCCATAATCCTATAGATAATAAAAGGCATATAAATGGTACTACTAATCTATTTTTTTCCTTCTTATCCATGCCTTCACCTTCTCCCCAGCTGATTTAACTTTCTTTTTATCATTGTGTTGCATCATCTTAAGTAAAATCACCCTTAGCTTTTCTTTATCATAATTTCTAGTTAATCTACCATTTATGGCTAAGGAAATAACACCTGTTTCTTCTGAAACTATAATAATTATAGCATCAGAAATTTCAGATAAGCCTATTGCTGCTCTATGTCTTGTTCCTAATTTTTTATCTATTGTTGTATTATTTGTTAGTGGAAGTACACAACCTGATGCTAATATCCTATCTTTTCTTATTATAGTTGCACCATCATGTAGTGGTGTATTTACTACAAATATGTTTTCAAGCAAATTTGAAGTAATATTTGCATCAAGAATAGTTCCTGAATTTAATATATCTCCTAATCTAGTTGCTTGCTCTACTACAAGCAATGCTCCTGTTTTAGAATCTGCTAAATTCCCTACAGCACTAACAATTTCATTTACAGTAATATTTCTCTTTTCTGCATCCTGTATATTGTGAATTTCTTCAAAAGCACTTCTACCTATATGCTCTAAAGCTCTTCTTATTTCAGGTTGAAAAATAATTACTGCTGATAGTAACCCTACTGTTAAAGTTTTATTTAATATAAAGTTTAGCATTTCTAACTTTAAAATATAGCTTATAGGTATAAGTATAATCATTAGAATAATACCTTTTAAAAGCTGTTCAGCTCTTGTTTCTTTTATTAAGGAATAACCTTTATAAAAAATGTAGGCTACTACTACTATATCCAATATTGATGATATTGATATATTTTTTAATGTATTCATTATAAATGTATTAACTTCTTGCATACAAGGGTCCCCCCTAACTACTTATATATATTAATTATACACTAATTAGTAAAATCTTAGTATAATACTTTATTTTTTTATTGCGTTTTAATAATATTTTAAGATTTTCTATAATATAAATTTATGTAAAGAGAATTTTTAGGTGGTGATTTTATGAATGAAAAATTTTTTACTTATTTTAAAGAAAAAAAGAGTCTTATTATTATATCTTTAACCTTATTCTTTATTTTAATACTATCCTTATTTTTTATAACATATAATTCAAAAGAAAATAGAGCTAAAAGGGATTTAAAGGATATATCTAAGGAAATACTTAATATTAACTCTAACCTTTCTAAGTGTATTAAAGATTTAACTATTGACACAAATACTAGTAAAGAAGTTTTAAGTAATGGAATTTCAGAATTTAATAATATTTCAATATCTATAGATAAGATAGAAGATATTAATGCTGATATTTCTTTAACTAAAGATAATTTAATAAATGCAATAAATTCTACTATTAATTTATACAATGCTTCTTTAATAGTTCTTTCTGACTCTAAATCTATTAGAAGTTCTGATGCTTTGAATAATTTTAATACTTTAAAGGAAAGATGTATATTAGATTATTCTAATCTTGATAGTAATGGAATAAAACTTAAATTTACAGAAGAAAACTTAAATTACTTTGATAATTTTTATAATTATTTAAATACTTTAATTAAAATAAATAGAGATTCTGATTTTAATAGTTCTCAAAAAAGGGATTTCATAAACACTCTTGAAGGATTTAATAAAGATTTAAATTACTTAAATGAGGATTTAACTATAGCTATAAATAAAGTTAGAGAAGATAATAGAGATTTAAAAGTTATTATAGATGACATTTTTAAAAAGGAAGATAC
>NZ_JACSQZ010000059.1 GCF_014836325.1 Clostridium gallinarum | reverse complement strand
CTACATTAATAATTAATTTTATATATGGAACTTATAGTTTATATGAAAATATATTTTTAGAAAAAGAACCAAATTATACAATGTATTTATGGTTTATATTAATTCCAATAACTTCTTTAATTATTTCTTTAGTATCAAAAAATATATTATTACTTCAAGAAAAGTTGAAAATTCTTGAAAATGAAAATGAAGAATTAATAATGATAGATCCATTAACGGGTGATAGAAATATGAAATCTTTCAATAATGAAGTACCAATATATTTGAGTATGAATAAAAGATATGAAATCCCAATAACTATAATGATAATAAGGCTTAAACATAGCGAAAGGATTAAAAATATAGTAGGTAAAGATCAATATGATAATATGAGAGTTATTATTTCAAATGCATTAAATGATTCGCTAAGAGTAGAAGATAGAAAATATATTTTAAATGAGGATACATTTATATATATTTTATTATCTAATAAGGAAGGGTTAAAAGTTGTTGAAAAAAGATTGAAAGAAAAAATAAAAAATATTGATTTTAATATTAAGAAATTTAATAAGAGTATAGATTTAGAGGTGCAAATAGGGTTTTATACCTATGATGGAAAAATAGATAATCCATTAGAATTATTAAAAGCTGCTGAAAGAGAATTGGAATACGATGTTTAAAAAAATGAACTATTTAGTAGTTTTTATTATTTTTTTTATTATTCTAATACCATTTAAAGATGTAAAATCTGAAGAAAAAAATAATCTTTATTTAATATTAGATGAAATGTATGTTATTGATGATTTGAATGATATTATAAATAAAATTGATTATCTAAATAATAAGGGAATTCCTTTTATAATTTCAACAATGTCCATTTTTAATAATACCAATATAGAAGCAGCACAAAGATATTATGAAGTTTTAAGATATGCTGAATCAAAAAATGGAAGTATAATATTACATTTTCCAGATATAAGTGAAAGTAATATTACTAATATAAATATAGAAGAATTAATTAATAAAATGACAGTAGCTTATAAAGCATTAATTGATTATGAAGTATATTCTGTAGCTATAGATATTCCAGAGCGATTTTTGAAGCATAAAAATGCAGAAGAATATTTAAGTGTAAGTAAAACGGTATTTATAGATAGAAATAATATGGAAATTTCATCGAATATTAATTTTATAGAAAAGCTTTCTTATTATGAATATGATGAAGAGAAAGATTATGGAGGGAATATAGGAATAATAATACCTTCCAATATTGAATTTAATGAATTTAAAAATATCTTAGAGTCATTAAATAAGAGAGAAATATACTTTAATGATTTTTCTTATTTAAATACTTTTATTAAGATAGGAGAAGATGAAATAAGATTAAAGGATGCTAATTTATATCTTAATAATAAAAATGTAACAGTACAAAGATTTATTTCTAGAGAAGAAATTACTTTTATTTCAACTGAAGAAGAAAGAGTAGAAGAGGATAGTATAGATTTATCTAAATTAAATAAAGCATTAATTATAATAACTACAATAGCAACTATAACATTCATAATTATAGCAATTAGCAATAGAAGAATAGATAGAAATAAATTTTTTAAGTAGGTGGAAAAATGAATATATTCGATTATATAATTTTATATTCACTTATTATTATTTGGATCATAATACTTATTAATGTGATATTAGTTATAGGAGGATATTTTTATTATTTAGATACAATAAAATTTATAGATAACCAGGAACTAGATGAGTATCCTTTTGTATCAGTATTAGTACCTGCTCATAATGAAGGTAAGGTAATAGAAAAAACAGCACGAGCATTATTAGCCTTTAATTATCCAAAGGATAAATATGAAATTATTATTATTAATGATAATTCAAGTGATAACTCAGCGGAAATACTAAGCAATATAAGTAATGAGTTTAATAAAAGAAATTTTATAGTAATAAATACAGATAAAAGAACTGGAGGAAAAGGTAAATCAACAGCATTAAATATAGGTTTTGAAAGAAGCAAAGGCGAAATAATTGCTGTTTATGATGCAGATAATACTCCGGAAAAAGATGCATTAAAGCATTTAGTAAAAACTTTAATTAAAGATAATAGTTTAGGAGCTGTAATAGGAAAATTTAGATGTAGAAATAAGGAAGTAAATTTACTTACAAAGTTTATAAATATAGAAACATTAACATTTCAATGGATGGCACAGGCAGGTAGGTGGAAGTTATTTAATTTATGCACTATACCTGGAACAAATTTTGTGATTAGAAGAAGTATATTAGAAGAAATTAATGGTTGGGATACTAAGGCTATAACAGAAGATACCGAATTAAGTTTTAGAATATATAGAATGGGATATAAAATAAAATTCATGCCAATAGCTGTAACTTGGGAACAGGAGCCTCAAACATTAAATGTGTGGTTTAAGCAAAGATCTAGATGGGCAAAGGGAAATATTTATGTAGTACTTAAAAATTTTAAATATTTGTTTGATAAATCAGCAGGAGCAACAAGATTTGATATTTTATATTATATATTAATTTATGCTTTCTTTTTATCAGCAACAATAATTTCAGATATTTTATTTATATTTGGAGCAGCAGAATTAGTTACTATTAATATAATTGGATACAATATAATACTTTGGATATTAGCTTATTCAGTTTTTGTATTTTCAATATTAGTAGCAATTTCTACTGAAAAAGGGGAGTTAACCTTTAGTAATTTTTTAGTGGTGCTTGCTATGTATTTTACTTATTGCAAATTATGGGGGATAGTAGCTGCTATTGGTTTTTATAATTATATAAAAGATGTAATTCTAAAAAGAGAAGCTAAATGGTATAAGACAGAAAGGTTTTAAGGAGGAAATAAATGAAAAATAATAAGTTAAGAAAGAGTTTTATTATAGTAATATTAGCTTTTATATTACTATCCTTTAATAAAATATCCTTTGCAGAACCTAAAGAAAATTTCCTGGGAAATAATATCTATTCAAAATCAGAAATAATAAATAGTGATATTATTTTTAAAGGTGTTTTTTCTAATTATAGTTTTTATTTTAATGTGGATAAGTGGATTAATGTAGAAAGTCTAACTTCAAACATAAATATTAATGTTAATCAATTAGTAGATAGTTCTAAAGAATCTTATATTACATTTAGTCTAAATGGAGTCCCTTTTTATTCTAAGGATATCATATATGATGAATCTAAAAAAACTCAAAATATTAAAGTAGATATTCCTTTAGATAATATTAAAGAAGGAGCAAATGAATTTAAAATAGAAGGATATTGTAGAATATCAGATGAACCATGTGTAGATGATGTAAATATTGCAAACTGGATAGTTATAAAAAAAGATTCTAGCGTAGATATTAAGTATAAAGAAAGAGTTGTAGATAATAAAATAATGAATTTTCCATATCCATTTATAAAAGCTAGTAATAATAATGACACGAAGATAGTTATACCTAATGATTATTCAGATTATGATTTACAAAGAGCTTTTTTATTATCTAGCTATTTAGTTGGAAATAACACTATTAATAATAAAATAGAAATAATAAAATATAATGATTTAAAAAAGAAAGATAATGATAGTAATATTATTTATTTAGGAAGTAAAGACTCTATACCAAGTGAGATAAATAATATGTTTAGTGATTTAGAGGGTTTAGATTTAAGTAGTTCAGCAGTTATAAGGTTAGGAAATTCACCTTATACAAATGATAAAGATATTTCTAAACTTATGGTTATAACATCAGAAGATGAAAGTTATAATTTGAAAGCTATTAATTTATTAAGAAATGATGATTTAATAAGTCAAATAGATAGTGATAAATTTATAGTTACTAAAGATATAAATGAGATAATGAAAGTAGACGAAGTTAAAAATATAGTTTCTCTTAAGGATATGGGAATAAATGAATTACAGTTTAAAGGCTTATTCAGAAGTGAAAGTACAATTTCATATTTTATTCCTAAAAATAGAGTCATATCAGATGGAGGTAAAATAAAGTTAAATTTTAGGTATTCAGATAATTTAGATTTTGACAAATCGTTATTAACAGTATATATAAATAATTCACCTATAGGTAGTAAAAAGTTAGAAAAAGAAAATGCTTTAAATGATAATTTAGAAATAACTATACCAAGTAATGCTATAGCTAATAATTATGTTGAAATAAAATTAGCCTTTGATTTGGAACTTCCTAATACTTATTGTGAAAGAAGAGAAGAGGAAATGCCTTGGGCTGTTATAAGTGGAGATTCATATATTAATTATGCAACTGAAAATAGTATGGGTTATTTTTTTGATAAGTATCCAGCACCATTTGTAGTAGATAATAGATTTAATGATGTTCTTTTATCAGTACCAGATACCATGTCTTCTGAAGAATTAACCTTATTAGGTGATATTTTTGAGATTATAGGAACTGAAATTTCAAATAACACTGGAAATTTAGAAGTTGCAAGATATAGCAATTTAAATGAAAGAGAAAAAGATAAGAATTTAATTATTTATGGAACTCCTAAAAATAATGAGTTAATTAAAGATGTAAATAATAATCTATGGTTTAAGTATGATGAAAATTATGATAAATTTATTGGAAATGAAAAATTATTTTTAACAGAGGATTTTAATTCGAATATATCAATTTTTCAACTTGATATATCACCATATAATAAACAAAGAGCAATGCTAGTATTAACATCTCCTAATAAAGATATTTTAATTAAATCTTTAAGGTATTTAGGAGATAATAATAAGCTGATTAATTTATCAGGAGATAGTGTTATAGTTGATAAGTATGGTGAAATTAGAACATTTAAATTTAAAGAAGATATAAAAACACCAATATATGAAAAGTTTATAAAACTAGAAAGTAATTCAAAATTAATTATAGGATTATTAGTGTTAATAGCTATATTTATTGGATTATCAGTATTTATGTTTTATAGTAAGAATAAAAAGGATAAATTATAAAATATTACTATATTAATAATATTTTTATAATTTAATTCATTCAGTTTGGAAGTGTTGAAATATCATATCTAGGTGACTTGGGCTGTAAATCGTAACCTGGATATGATACTTTAACACTTTTTTTATTGTATCTTTGTATTGACTTTATTACTTTAGAGTGATAAAGTAATAAATAACAAGAGTGAAATTATGAGGGGGATTTAAAATGAATTTAAAAATTAAAAGAGGATTATTATCATTAGTTGTATTATCAATATTATCATTTATATTGGTATCTTGTAGCGAAAAAAAGGCAGAGAATACTTTGGACAAAGATAAATTAGTCCTAGGCTTTGATGATACTTTTGTACCAATGGGATTTAAAGATGAAAATGGGGAGTATAGTGGATTTGATGTAGAACTTGCAAAGGAGATTGGGGAAAAGCTAGGAAAGGAAATAGTATTTCAGCCAATTGATTGGAGTATGAAAGAAACTGAATTAAGTAATGGAAATATAGATTTTATTTGGAATGGATATAGTATAACAGAGGAGAGAAAGGAAAAGGTTGGATTTTCAACTCCTTATTTAAATAATAGACAAGTTATTATAACTTTAGCAAATTCAAAAATTAATTCTAAGGCTGATTTAGCAGGTGCTGTTGTAGGTGCACAAAATCAATCTAGTGCTGTTGATGCTATAGAAGCAGATGGTGATATAATAAAAACATTTAAAGATGGGAAAGTAGTAACTTTTGATACTAATAATGAAGCATTAATGGATTTAGAAGCAGGAAGATTAGATGCTGTTGTTGCAGATGAAATATTAGCAAAGTATTATACAAATCAAAGAGGTGCAGATAAGTATAAGGTTCTAGAAGAGGATTTTGGATCAGAGGCTTATGCTGTAGGAATGAGAAAAGATGATAAAGAATTAATAGAAGCTTTTAATAAGGCATTTAAGGAAGTTGTTAATGATGGTAAAGCGGGAGAAATATCTAAAAAGTGGTTTGGAGAAGATATAATAGCAAAATAGTATAAGAGTAGTGAGGTGTTAATTTTGGAACTAATAAATGAAATAATAGAATTTTTGCCACAAGTAATAGAAGGATTAAAAATGACTATTGAAATATTTTTAATAACTTTAGTATTATCTATTCCATTAGGTATATTAATTTCTATTGGAAGGATATCTAAAATAAAGGTAGTAAAATTATTAACTGGAATATATGTATTAGTTTTAAGAGGAACACCTTTATTACTTCAAATATTATTTATATTTTTTGGTTTACCATTAATCAATATAAATATACCAAGATTCCCAGCAGCTATTATTGCTATGGTACTTAATTATGGAGCTTATTTTGGAGAAATATTTAGAGCTGGTATATCATCAATAGATAAAGGGCAATTTGAAGGAGCAGAGGTCTTAGGATTAACTAAGAAAGATACATTTTTTAGAATTATAATGCCACAAGCTTTAAAGAGAATATTTCCACCAGTTGCAAATGAAGTGGTTACTTTAGTTAAAGATACAGCTTTAATATATGTTGTAGGATTAGATGAATTATTAAAAATTGCTAAAATTGCAGCTAATAGACTTTCATCGATAATGCCATTTGTAGTAGTTGCAATTGTTTATTTAATTTTTAATGGGTTAATTACTAAAACATTAGAAATTATAGAAAAGAAATTTAATTATTATCAGTAGGGGGGATACTATGCTTAAAGTTAAGGATTTGAAAAAAAACTTTGGAGACTCAGAGGTTTTAAAGGGGATAGACTTAGAAGTTAATAAAGGTGAAATAGTAGTTATAGTAGGTCCTTCTGGTGGGGGAAAAACAACTTTGCTTAGATGCATCAATGGATTAGAATACTGTGATAATGGAACAATAGAAATTAATAATAAATTTATATGTGAAAATGGAAATTATAAAGATAAGAAAACTTTTAGAGAAACAAGAATGGAAATTGGATTAGTTTTTCAAAGTTTTAATTTATTTCCTCATATGAGTGTATTAGAAAATTTAATAGAAGCACCAAAGAGAGTATTGAAACAAAAAGAAGAAGAGGCTATAAAAGATGCAAAGAAAATTTTAAGTTTTTTAGGATTAGAAGATAAAATAAATAGCTATCCCTGTGAACTTTCAGGAGGTCAGAGGCAAAGAGTTGCTATAGGTAGAGCTCTTATATTAAATCCAAGACTTATGTGTTTTGATGAACCTACATCAGCCTTAGATCCAGGACTAACAGGAGAAATAGCAGAGCTAATAAGAAATTTATCTAAAAAAGGTATGAGCATGCTTATTATAACTCATGATATGAATTTTGCAGAAATGGTAGCAGATAAAATTTATTCTATGGATAATGGGTTTTTACAAGATGGAAGTATTTTTTAATAATATATATTAATTTAGTAGATTAAAGTTTTTAATCTACTTTTTTTTATTTAATATAAAACAAAATGTTTTTTTTTTATAACAAAAATCATATGCAGATATATAGATTTTTAAATTGTGAAAATGGTTTCTTTTTTTTATGAAATATAATAATATTGATTTATAAAAAAAAGAAAACATTTTCTAAAGAATAAAGTTTTAGGGGGAATACATTATGAGTATGATGCAAAACATACAAAACAAAATGGAATCAACATTAGTTCCATTTGCAACAAAATTAAATTCACAAAGACATGTAGCAGCGATAAGAGATGCATTTACGCTAGTTTTTCCATTAACTTTAGCAGGTTCTCTTATAGTATTAATTAATTATGCTATTTTATCACCAGATGGCTTCATAGCAAGACTATTACATTTAGGTACATTAATACCTAATTTAACAGATTATCAAGCAGTATTATCTCCAGTTTTAAATGGAACTTCAAATATTATGGCAATTTTAGTTGTATTTTTAACAGCTTATAAATTAGCTGAAGCTAATGGTGGCGATAAGATATTATCAGCAGTATGTGCAATAGGCGTATTCTTTATTTTATATCCTAATTATGTAGCAGATGCGCAGGGATCACAAGCTTTACCAATTGGATTTTTAGGAGCACAAGGATTATTTGTGGCTTTAATAGTAGGTCTTCTAGTAGGAGAGTTTTTAACTAAGTTACAAAGATGTAAAAAACTTTCTATAAAAATGCCAGACGTAGTACCACCAGCAGTAGCGCAATCTTTCAATCTTTTAATTCCAATAATAATAGTTTTAGTAGTAGCTTCTTTAGTTAATTATGGTTTCGGATTTATAGATGAAAATGGAGTGAATCAAGTTATTTATAATGTTATTCAGCAACCACTTTCCTCACTAGGTGGAAATATATTTACAATAATACTTTTTGTAATAGTACAACAATTTTTATGGATAATAGGAATACATGGTCCAAATACATTAGGTGCTGTTAGAGGACTTATGTTTTCACAATTAAATGTTGCAAACTTAACATATTATGGAGAACATGGTACAACAGTAGGAGCACCATTCCCAGTTACTTGGATGAGTATTAACGATACATTTGGTAATATAGGTGGCTCAGGTGCAACTTTAGGTTTAATAATAGCAATATTACTTATAGCTAGAAAAGATAAACAACAATCAGAAATTGCTAAGCTAGCATTAGCTCCAGGATTATTTAATATAAATGAACCATTAATCTTTGGATTACCTATAGTAATGAATCCTATATATCTTATTCCATTTATACTAGCGCCAGTAGCATGTAATATTTTTGGATATTTCTGTACAATGATAATCAAAATAATACCACCAGCTGTAGTAGATGTAGGGTGGACAACACCAGGATTTTTAATGCCTTTCTTAGGTTCAGGTGCAACAAGTTATTTAGCTTTAATTGTTGGAATAATATGTATAGTAATTAGTACTTTAATTTATTTACCATTTGTAAAGGCTGCAGCAGTATCTAATTTAAAAGCAGCTGAAAGATTAGAAAATTAGTTGATAATAAGGAGAACATAAAATGAGTTTAAGAAAAGATTTTTTATGGGGAGGAGCAGTAGCGGCTCATCAATTAGAAGGTGGATATGATAAAGGTGGAAAAGGACTTAGTATAATGGATGTAACAACTTCTGGAAGTAAAGATAAGCATAGAAGAGTTACTGATGGAATTATAGAAGGAGAAAATTATCCAAATCATGAAGCGATAGATTTTTATCATAGATATAAGGAAGATATTTCACTTTTTGGAGAAATGGGATTTAAATGTTTTCGTACCTCTATATCATGGCCAAGAATATTTCCGAACGGGGATGAAGAAAAACCTAATGAAGATGGTTTGAAATTTTATGATAATCTTTTTGATGAATGTTTAAAATATGGTATTAAGCCTGTAATTACATTGAGCCATTTTGAAATGCCATATAATTTAGTGAAAAAATATGGTGGATGGAGAAATAGAAAGTTAATAGATTTATTTGTTAAGTTTGCTACAGTATGTTTTGAAAGATATAAGAATAAGGTAGAATACTGGATGACTTTCAATGAAATAAATAATAAAGCTAATTTTAATTCAGAAGGAAGCATCTATGGTACATCAGGAATCATTTATAAAGAAGGAGAGAATAAAGAAAAAATTATGTACCAAGCATCCCATTATGAACTTGTAGCAAGTGCTAAAGCTATTGAAATTGGGCATAAAATAAATCCTAATTTTAAAATTGGTTGTATGATTGCTATGTGTCCAATATATCCATATTCATGTAAACCAGAAGATATATTAATGGCTCATAAGGCTATGGAGAAAAGATATTTTTATACAGATGTACATGTATTTGGTGAATATCCTAAAAATATATTAAAACTTTGGGAAAGAAAAGGATATGATATTGATTTTACAGAAGATGATAAAGAAGTGTTAAAAAGAGGATATGTTGATTATATAGGTTTCTCTTATTACATGTCTTTTGCAATTGAGAAAAAGCCTAACAATGAATTTTATGATTATGATGAAAGTAATGATTTAGTAAGAAACCCTCATGTTGAAGCAAGCGATTGGGGATGGCAAATAGATCCAGTAGGGTTACGTTATGCATTAAATTGGTTTACTGATAAATATAAATTACCATTATTTATTGTTGAAAACGGATTAGGAGCATATGATAAAGTTGAGGAAAATGGAGAAATTCATGATAAGTATAGAATAGATTATCTTAGAAAGCATATTGAGCAATTTAAAAAGGCAGTTAATGAAGATGGTGTTGATTTAATAGGATATACACCATGGGGATGTATAGATCTTGTATCGGCTAGCACAGGTGAGATGAGTAAAAGATATGGGTTTATATATGTTGATAAGAATGATGATGGAACAGGAAGTCTTAATAGATCAAGAAAAGATTCGTTTTTTTGGTATAAGAAAGTAATAGAAACTAATGGAGATGATTTAAAATGGAACTTTTAACTTTAGATATTGGAGGAAGTACAATTAAGTACGGAATTGTAGATTCTAAGGGAAATATATCAAATAAGGGGAAATTTAAAACACCATCAGATTCAAAAGAGTCATTATATAATACGATAAAAATAATTTGGAATGAGTATGGAAGTAATTCTAAAGGGCTTGCAATAAGTATGCCTGGAGTAATTGATACAAAAAAAGGATTTGCATATAGTGGAGGAGTTCTTCACTATATAAAAAATTGTGAAATAGCTAAAGAAATTTCTGAAATTATAAATACAAATGTTATTGTAGCTAATGATGCTAAGTGTGCTGGGGTTGCTGAATTAGGATTTGGCTCATTAAAAGATATTGATGATGGAGTAGTATTGGTTTTAGGTACTGGAATTGGTGGGTGTATAATTAAAGATAAAAAATTATATGAAGGTAAACATTTTTCATCAGCAGAGGTATCATATTTATTATCTGGAGCAACTGAAAAAGAAAGTAGAGATAAATTATGGGTAATAAAAAATGGAATAGAGGGTTTAGCTGATACAGTTGAAAAATATTATGGAAAACATAATTTTACAGGATTTGATATATTTGAGCTAGCTAATGCTGGAGATGAGAGAATATTAAAAGCATTAAAAGAATTTTCAAAAAATGTAGCAGAGGGAATTTTTACTTTACAAGCAATATTAGATGTTGAAAAATTTGCTATAGGAGGAGGAATTTCAGAACAACCTATATTAATAAAATTAATTAATGAAGCCTATGATGAAATTCATGATAATTTTGTTGAAGAATTTAATAGTCCAATATATCGTCCTAAAATAGAAGTATGTAAATTTCATAATGATGCAAATTTGTTAGGAGCATATTATAGATTCAGAACAATATATAATATAAAATAATTAATATAAACGTAAAATAATAGTGGAAAACGAGAGGAGAATTTGAAATGAAAAGAATAGGTTTATTATGCGCTTTGGGGATGTCAACAAGTGTACTTGTACAAAAAATGAGAAAGGCTGCTGAAGAAATTGGATTTGAATGTGAAATTGATGCATATGCAGTAAATACAGCAGCTGAAGTAGCTAAAAAAGTAGATTGTATACTTTTAGGACCTCAAATTCGTTTTGAATTAAATAAGATCAAGGAAATAGCAGGAGAGATTCCGGTTGAAGTTATAGATATGGTTGCATATGGAACTATGAATGGAACAAAAGTTATTGAACAAGCTAAAAAAATGATGAATGTTTAATAAATAATATACTTTAATAGAAGAGGGGTTAAGATATGCAAGAATTAGAATTGGTATGCTTTGAAATTATAAGTAGTGTAGGAACTGCAAGATCTTGTTATATAGAGTCAATTAGATTATCAAGACAAGGGAAATTTGAAGAAGCTGAAGCTCAAATAAAAGAAGGAAAAGAAATATTTGAAATGGGACATAAAGCTCATGGGAAATTAATACAAAAGGAAGCTTCAGGTGAAAAGACAGAAGGGTCAATATTATTAATTCATGCAGAAGATCAAATGATGAGTGCAGAAACATTTGGAATTTTAGCAGAAGAATTTTTAGAATTAAATAAGGTTATAAGAGAAAAATAAATATAAAATATTAAAAAAGTGTCGATAAGTTCGACACTTTTTTATATAATAAAATTAAACAAGTTATATAAAAATAAAATGAATATGTTTAAGGTGATTATTATATGCTAACGATAGAACAACTAAAGAAATTAAATGAACTTGATATGCTAATATATAATTATATTAATGAAAATAAAGAAAAAGCATTAAATATGAAAATAAAAGATTTAGCAGATGAAATACATGTATCAAATTCATCAATTATAAGATTTTGTAAAAAAGTTGGATGTAACGGATATTCTGAATTTAAAATTAAATATAAAATTTTTATGCAAGATAATAAAAATAATATAAATAGTATAATAAGTGAAGATATAGAAGGGATGTTTGACTTTTTTAATAGGGTAGATAATGAGAAGTTATTTAATAATATAAAGAAATTTGCTAATATTATACATGGATGTGATAAAGTTATTTTTCTTGGAGTTGGTACAAGTGGTATTTTAGCACAATATGGAGCAAGGTTTTTTACTAATATAGGGAAATTTTCGATTGCTATATCTGATCCATTTTATCCGGTACCAAAAGATTTTTATGGAAATGCAGTTGTAATAGGATTATCTGTTAGTGGAGAAACAATAGAAACAATAAATCAAATAAATAAGTTTAAAGAAGAAAAGTGTAAAATTTTATCTATAACTAATAGGAAGGATTGTACATTAAATAAAATTGCAGACGAGTCACTTACATATTATATGCCTTATGAAAAGGTAAATGAATATTATAATATAACAACGCAAGTTCCAGTTATATATTTTTTAGAATTATTAGCAAAACAAGTATATAATTGTTGTCAAAATGAGGATTTAAATGAATATTGTTAAATTTATGAGGAAAAGAAATGTTAGAAAATGAAATTATAAATACTCTTACTAAAAAGGAATTGATAGCCTATAATTATATATACAAAAATATAAAAAATATTAAATATATTTCTATAAGAGAAATAGCGAAGCAAAGTTGTGTATCAACAAGTACGATATTGAGCCTTATAAAAAAGTTTGGATTTTCTAGTTATAATGAATTTAAATATTTTTATTTAAATAAAGAGAATAATTTAGATAAAAAAATGTATAAAATAAATGAAATTATAGAAAGTATAAAAATATTAGAAGAACATAAAGATGATTATATAGAAGAAGCTGTAGAATTAATAAAGGTATCAGATTATATAATTTTTACTGGAATAGGTAATTCAGCAGGAATAGCCCAATATGGAGCTAAAATACTAAGTAATAATGGAAAATTTGCATTGTATCAAGGCGATCCATTTTATAACTCTAAAGTTCTTAAGGGTAATGGGCTAGTAATTATATTAAGTGTATCAGGAGAAACTAAAGAATTATATAGACAAGCTATGGGATATAAAGAGGCTAATATACCAATAATATGTATAACTTCTTCAATTAATGGAATAATTTCTAAAATAGCAGATTATCATATTAGTTACAATTTAAATTATGAGTGCAATGATTTACTTGATTTTACATCACAAATTCCAGTAGTATATATACTAGAAAAAATATCGAATTTATTACATGATTAAAAGAGCAAAATGCTCCTTTAATCATTTTTTAGTAAATATTTTTATTATTTCATTAATTATAAAAGGTACTAGTGAAATTAAAATTACTAATCCCCAATCTTTTAAGCCTAAGGAATAGACTTTAAAGATATTAGCTGTAAATGGAATACTTATTATAGCAAATTGTAGTAGTATTCCAAATAATAATGAAGCAATCAACCATTTATTTTTAAATACTCCAACTTGGAATAATGATTTAGTTTCGTTTCTCATAGATAATGAATAGAAAAGCTGAGAAACACTAAGAACAACAAATGACATAGTTTGTGCATGCCTTAATGACTCAGGATATAAATATTCACCTAATACAAATGCAAATAATGTAGTTGCTCCTATTAAGATTCCATTCATAATTAATAGAATTCCCATTCTACCTGAGAATAAACTTTCATTTGGATTTCTAGGTGGAAGTTCCATTACACCTTCGTCACCTGGATCTACACCTAAAGAAAGTGCTGGGAAACTATCTGTTATTAAATTTACCCATAATATATGAATAGGTAAAAGTGGAGCAGGCCAATTTAATAAGATAGCTACAAATAATGCTACTATTTCTCCTAAATTACAACTTAATAAGAAGATTATAGATTTCTTTATGTTATTAAATATATTTCTACCTTCTTCAACTGCTTTTACTATTGTAGTAAAATTATCGTCTGTTAAAACCATATCAGCAGCACCTTTAGCAACATCAGTTCCTGTTATTCCCATTGCTACTCCTATATCAGCAGCCTTTAAAGAAGGGGCATCATTAACACCATCACCAGTCATAGAAACAATATTTCCATAAGATTTAAAGGCTTTAACTATTTTTACTTTGTGCTCAGGAGAAACTCTAGCAAAAACTCTATAGTTATTAACTATTTTAGTAAATTCTTCATCTGAATAAGAATCTATTTCACTTCCAGCCATAGCTTGAGAAATATCATTTGCAATTCCTAATTCCTTAGCTATAGCAACTGCAGTGTTTTTATGATCACCTGTTATCATTATTGTTCTTATTCCTGCTTTTTTGCTTAGTTCTATAGAACCTTTAACTTCTTCTCTTGGAGGGTCAATCATTCCCATAAGACCAACGAATATTAGATCTTTTTCTAAATCATCAATAGCAACATGTTCATTATCTATTGGCTTATAGGCTAGGGCTAATACTCTTAAAGCAGAGTCAGACATTAAGTTTGAAGCATTTAAAACTTCATCCTTTTTATCTTTGGTAAATTCTTCGATTTTATTATTAACTAAAATTTTATTTGAAATTTTAAGAATACTATCAATAGCACCTTTAGTAAATACATTAAATTTACTATCATATTTATTAACAGTAGTCATAAGTTTTCTATCAGAATCAAAAGGAATTTCATTAACTCTCTTATGATCTTTATTTAAATCTTCTTTATTAATATTTACTTTATTACCAACATCAATTAAAGCAATTTCAGTAGGATCTCCAGTTTGAACTCCATCATTAGAAGTAGCATCATTACATAGCGCCATACCTTCTACTAAAAGCTTAGTTTCGTTATTTTTAATATCAATATTTTCTAAATTTTTAACTTCTCCATTAACATAGTATTTTTTTACTGTCATTTTATTTATAGTAAGAGTACCTGTTTTATCAGAGCAAATAATATTTACAGACCCCAAAGTTTCAACAGATGGCAATTTTCTTATAATTGCATTTTCTTTTATCATTCTTTGAACACCAAGAGCAAGAACTATTGCAACTATTGCTGGTAATCCTTCAGGAATTGCAGCTACTGCTAAACTGATAGAAGTCATAAACATTTCTAAGAAATCTCTTCCTTGAAACATGGATACTATAAACATAACTATAGATACTCCTACAGCAGCAAAACCTAAGGTTTTACCAAGTTGTGCTAATTTCTTTTGAAGAGGTGTAGTATTATCCTCTTCTTCATCAAGCATTTTAGCAATTTTACCTATCTGTGTTTCCATTCCTGTATTTACAGCAATTCCAACGCCTCTACCATAAGTAACTAGAGTTGACATAAATGCCATGTTATGTTGGTCTCCTATAGGAACTTCCTTGTCCTCATTTATAACAGCAGAAGTTTTTTCAGAAGGAACTGATTCACCAGTAAATGCTGATTCTTCAATTTTTAAATTGGCTGATTCAATTATTCTTAAATCAGCAGGAATATATCTGCCTGCATAAATTATTACAATATCACCTACAACAACTTCTTCAGAAGGAATTTCCATTGTATTTCCATCTCTTCTTACCAAAGCTTTAGGTGTAGACATATTTTTTAAAGCTTCTAAGGCTTTTTCAGCTTTGGATTCTTGAATAACTCCAATTAGTGCATTTATAAATATAACAATTAAAATTATTATAGAATCACTAACTTCTCCAACTGCAAAAGAAATAATTGCTGCAATAAGTAAAATATAAATCATAACATCATTTATTTGAGAGAAAAAAAGCTGAAGCATAGTCTTTTTCTTTTTACCTTGCAACTTATTTAGTCCATTCTTTTCTAAGCGAGATTTTGCTTCAGAAGAAGAAAGTCCATTAATCAAATTAGATGACAATTCGTTTATAACTTTATCTGACTCTTTATTAAACCACATTTACAAACCTCCAGACTATAAAATTAATATTTTTATAAGTTTATATAAAAACTCTATATAAGTATATTGTATTAATTTTTAATAATAATAATACATGGAAAAAAAGTGAGTAAAATAATTTTTAGTGATATAATAACTTATGAAAGGGTGAAAATATTGGAAATAGGAAGAATAAATAGAAAAAATGTATTAAATCAAGATAAAAAAGTTATTTCTGAGAAAAGAGATTTTTCTCAAAGTTTTAATCAAGCTAGAGAAAGAAAATCAGAAGAACAATTAAAAAAAATTATTGAAGATATTCAGAAAAAAGGTAATAGATTAGTAGTCTCTAAAACTTATGGAGATGTATTGGCATATAAAAAATTGATTAAAGAATATTTAGAATCAATATTAAAGTTTATGTATGATACTAAAAAAGATATTAGCTTTTGGCAAACTCAATATTTTATTACAGTAGATACTATAGATGGAAAATTAGAAGAATTAACAGAATCACTTATAAATGGAGAAATGGATAATTTAAATATTGCTGCAACAATAGATGAAATACAAGGATTAATTGTTGATATATATAGATAAACATAAAAGTGTCTTGTAAATTTTTCTCAATAAAGATATTATTAAATAATAATATTTATACGAATATAAGGAGGTTAGATATGGTAAAAAGATTTATTAGTTATTATAAACCATATAAGAAAATATTTTTCTTAGATATATTAGCAGCTTTTATAGTTTCAGCTTGTGATTTGGTTTATCCGATGATGACTAGAACTTTAGTAAATGATAGTATACCTAATAAAAATATTAGAATGCTAATAGTATTTGCTGTAAGTTTAATAATTATATACCTAATAAAGGCAGCATGTGGATATTTCATGCAATATTATGGACATGTTATGGGCGTTTATATGCAAGGGGATATGAGAAAGGATATGTTTTTACGTTTTCAAAAATTACCAAATACATATTTTGACAATCATAAAACCGGAGATTTAATGAGTAGAATGATGAATGACCTTATGGAAGTTTCAGAGCTTGCCCATCATGGGCCTGAAGATTTATTTATTTCTACTGTTATGCTTATAGGATCATTTATAGTATTATGTACAATTAATATACCATTAACATTAATAATATTTGCATTTATTCCATTTATAGTTTTATTTACATGGAAACAAAAAACTAAAATGATGACTACTTTTATGGAAACTAGAGTTGAAACTTCAGCAGTAAATTCAAACTTGGAAAATTCTTTAGCAGGAATAAGGATAACTAAGGCATTTGTTTCTCATAAACATGAAATTAATAAATTTGAAAATGGAAATAAGAAATTTATAAAAGCAAGATCAAGATCATATAAGGTAATGGGAGAATATTTTGCAGGTGTTGGTTTTGGAATAGATATATTAGATTATATATCTTTAATAGCAGGAGGAATTTTTACTTATTTTAATATTATTAATTTAGGAGATTTTTTTGCTTATTTATTATACATTAAATTATTTACACAACCAATTAAAAAACTTGTTAACTTTATGGAACAATACCAAAATGGAATGACTGGATTTAAGAGATTTATTGATATAGTAGATGAAAAAATAGAAGAAGATGGAACTATAGAATTAAATAATGTTATAGGTGATATAAACTTTGAGGATGTTCACTTTAGTTATGAAGATAATAATATTTTAAATGGAATAAATTTAAATATAGAAGCAGGGAAGATGCTTGCACTAGTTGGACCTTCAGGAGGAGGAAAAACTACTTTTTGCAATTTAATTCCTAGATTTTATGATGTAAGTAAGGGAAATATAACAATAGATAATAAAAGTATTTATGATGTTACTTTAGAATCATTAAGAAAAAACATTGGTATAGTACAACAAGATGTATTCTTATTTACAGGAACAATAAAGGAAAATATTTTATATGGGAATCATGATGCTAATGATGAGTCTGTTATAGAAGCAGCTAAACGAGCTAATATACATGAGTTTATTATGAGTTTACCTGATGGATATAATACTTATATAGGTGAAAGAGGAGTAAAACTTTCAGGAGGACAAAAACAAAGAATTTCAATTGCTAGAGTCTTCTTAAAGAACCCTCCAATCTTAATATTAGATGAAGCAACTTCTGCTCTTGATAATACTACAGAATATATGATTCAAAAATCTTTAGAGGAATTATGTAAGGGAAGAACAACAATTGTAGTTGCACACAGATTATCTACAATAAAAAATGCAGATGAAATATTAGTTTTAACAGAGAATGGAATAGAAGAAAAAGGAAGTCATGAGGAGCTTTTAAATAATGGTGGATTGTATAAGGAATTATATGAATCACAATTTTTAAATATTAAGAAATAAAATTTTAGATATTGGAGAAAATATCTAAGAGTATATTGACTATTTAATAAAAAATATAGTAAAATCAATTTATAAAATACCCCTAAGGGGTATGCTGGGAGGTAAATTTAAATGGTTCAACATGTATCTGAAGTAGATTTTAATGAAGTAGTTTTAAATTATGAAGGTGTTGTTTTAGTTGATTTCTGGGCAACTTGGTGTGGTCCGTGCAAAATGATAGCACCAGTAGTAGAAGAGGTTTCTAATGAAGTTAGTAATGCTAGATTTGTAAAAGTAGACGTTGATCAAAATGAAAATTTAGCAAATAAATATCAAATTTCAAGTATTCCAACTTTAATGATATTTAAAAATGGTACTCCTGTTGATACTTTAGTAGGCTTTATGCCAAAAGATTCTTTAAAAGCTGCAGTTGTTAAACATCTATAATTAAGAGGCGAAATTGTGAGTAAAAGATATGATATTGCAATAGTGGGAAGTGGTCCAGCAGGATTATCAGCAGCATTAAATGCAAAAATAAGAAATAAAGAATTTATTATTTTTGGAAATAAGAATTTAACTAATAAACTAGTTAAAGCACCTAAAATTAATAATTACTTAGGTTTTTTTGGACTTTCAGGAGAAAACATAAAAGAGAGATTTCAAGAGCATTTAAAGGTTATGGATATAGATATTACTGAAGAGAGAATTAATAGTATATATGCTATGGGAGATTATTTTGCACTAATGGCAAATGAAAAAATCTTTGAAGCAAAGACTGTTATATTAGCTACAGGAGTAGAATATACAAGACCAATAAAAGGCGAGGAAGAATTTTTAGGTAAAGGCGTAGGATATTGTGCTACATGTGATGCTCCATTATATAGAGGGAAAACAGTAGTTATAATTGGTCATAATAAGGAAGCAGAGGCTGAAACTAATTATGTTTCAGAAATTGCAGGGAAAATATATTATGTTCCTATGTATAAGGGAAGTTATGATTTAAATGATAATGTAACTTTAATTGAAGATAAGCCTGAAGAAGTCATAGGAGATTTAAAGGTTAAAAAATTAGTGCTTAATAATTCTGAAATAGAAACTGATGCTGTATTTATATTAAAAGATTCAATTTCTCCAGGACAATTAGTTCCAGGATTAAAAATTGAAGAGGATCATATTGCAGTAGATAGATTAATGAAGACTAATATAAAAGGCTGCTTTGCAGCAGGAGACTGTGTTGGTAAGCCATATCAATACATTAAATCAGCTGGAGAAGGGAATATTGCCTCTCTTAGTGCTGTTAAATATTTAGATGAAATATCTAGAAAATAATAAAATTAATACCTTAAGAAATTATAGAATTTTAATCTTCTATAATTTCTTTTTTTATGTATAGACCAGTTATAAAAAGTCAATACTTTTTTAAAAAATTCTTTTATTAAATAAGGGTATACTTAAGAAACCA